>CANMZY010000050.1:0-13278 GCA_947502425.1 Verrucomicrobiales bacterium | reverse complement strand
AAATCGCCGTAGCCGAGGCCGCCCGCGCGCAAACGGTCTTCAAAATCCTTCGCCACGGCGGCGGGGGCGACGAGCCTGAGCAACTGGACGGCGAGATTCTTCTCCGCGTCCGGCTTCGGCTCCTGCGGCGTGCGGCTGTCCATGACCAGGCCCATGATCTTTTTCCGCGTCGCCTTCTCCTCGCCGAAAATCTCGATGGTGTTGCCGTAGCTCTTGCTCATTTTCTGGCCGTCAGTCCCCGGCACCACGGCCACCTCGTCGCGGATGCGCGGCTCGGGAATCACGAAGGTCGGGCCGTAGGCTTCGTTGAACTTGATCGCGATGTCGCGCGTGACTTCGACGTGCTGCTTCTGGTCGCGCCCCACCGGCACGACGTTGGAATCGTAAAGCAAAATGTCCGCCGCCATTAGAACGGGATAGGCGAAAAGCCCGTGATTGGCCGAAACGCCCTTGGCGATTTTATCCTTGTAGCTGTGGCAGCGCTCGAGCAGCCCCATCGGCGTGAGCGTGGTCAGAAGCCAGGCCAGCTCGGTGACTTCCGGCACATCCGACTGGCGGAAGAACACGGACTTCTTCGGGTCAAGGCCACACGCGAGAAAATCCAGCGCCACATCGAGCGTGTTCTGGCGGCGCTGCCCGGGCTCGAAGAGCGAGGTCATCGAATGGTAGTCGGCGATGAAATAATAGGCGTCGCCCTGCGCCTGGAGTTCGATGGCCGGGAGCATCATCCCGAAATAATTGCCGAGGTGCAGCGCGCCGCTCGGTTGAATGCCGGATAGAATTCGCATGGCGGGAGAGCTTAGAGAGAACGCGGCGGGTTGCAAGGCGCGGGGCAGATTGGTGTCCGAATTTGCAAGGAGCGCGGCGGTGTCCCGCTCGGTGCGGAACCAACCGCAGCACTTGCGACCCTGCCGCGGTTGGTCGAGGACGGGGCAGCCGCGCTCCGCGAAGATCAAATCAAGACACTGCCGGCAGCTTGTATCGGCAGATCCCAAGCCGGCCAGCGTGGGCGTTTCCGACCCGGCCTATGGTTTCGCGCTCGCGGTCGCGGGCAATTCACCGGTGTAGATGATGCGGCCGATCTTGTCGTTCGCCGAGCCGGTGAACCAGCCGGCGTAGTCCGCGATGTAGAGCGCGCCGTCCGGGCCGACGGTCATGGCCAGAGCCTTGCCGCAGTTGCGCGCGAACGGAACGGAGTTCGTCACGCGGTTGTTCGCGGCATCGACCTGCAGGAAGCGAATCCAGCCGCGCGTATAATCGGCGTAGAACATGCCGTTCTGATACTCGGCGGGGAAACAATATTTGCCGGTGTTCTTGCGGTAAAACGGCCCGCTGGTGATGGACGCGCCGCCTTCGTGGCCGTAGGCGAACCACGGATCAAGCGCGCCCTCGATGGGGCAAGGGCCGCCGTAGGTGCCGTTGGTGGCGCCTTCGCAGCGCGGCCAGCCGTAGTTGCCGCCGGCCTGGAGCAGGTTGATCTCCTCCCAGTCCTGCTTGCGGTCGAAGCCAACTTCGCCGACGTAAACGCGCCCGGTCTGCGGGTCGATGTTCAGGCTGTAGGGATTCCGGTGGCCGTAGGTGTAAATCTCCGGCCGCGCGCCGGGGGTGTTCACAAACGGGTTGTCCTTGGGAATGGAGCCATCGAGGTTCAGCCGGAATGTTTTGCCCTGCATCTCGGTGAGTTTTTGCGCCTGGTTGGGCTTGTCGAAAAATTTCGCGGTGTTGCCCGAGACGTTGTTGTCGCCGGCGGTGACGTAGAGTTTGCCGTCCTTGGGATTGTAGGCCATGGCCCCGCCCTGGTGGAATCCGGCGATGGAGGGGAAGCGCAGCAGCATCTTTTCGCTGCCGGCCACGAGTTCGCTGCCGCGCCCGTTATCGGCCACGGTGAACCGGGAGATTTGATTGAACTTCCCGCCCTCCACGATCGGCGAGTAGTAGAGATAGATGTAACCGTTCTTCAAAAAGTCCGGGTCAAACTCGATGCCGTGCATGCCGCGTTCGTTGGCGGGCTGGCCGGGGGTTTGTTCAAAGTCCACGGTGAGATGCGCGATTTGCTTTTTTTCCTCCGTCTTCAGGTCGTAGGTCCAGACGTAGCCGCGGCGGCTGGTGAACCACAGCCGGCCGTCGGGCGAGAAGTTCAGGAAGACCGGCTCCGGGATGTCGCCCATCACGAGCACTTCGTATTTGAAGCCGGTGGGCACCTGGCCGGCTTTGGCGGTGGCGGCCAGTTGCAGCTTCCCGCCTTCCACGCGCACGTAATCCAGGCACTGCCGGACTTCGTCCAACAGCTTGTCGCTGAAGTGCTCGTATTCCACGGCGAGGTGGCCCTTGAAATTCTGGGCGCGCAGCTCCGTGAGAATTCCTTTGATGTCCGAAACGCCCTGGCCGAACGGCAGGTCGCGCGCATCCGGCTGCATTGAGGCCACGTCCTTGAGATGCACGCTGAGCACACGGCCTTTGAGCGTCTTCAAGGCGTCGAGCGGCTTGATGCCGGAACGGGCGACGTGGCCAAAGTCCAGGCAGACGCCCAGGCGCGCGTCGCGTTTCTGCAGCAGCTTCGCCGTGTATGCCGGATCCCAGTATTTGTAGTCCGGCTTCTTCTCGTCCTTGCGATGATTGTGCAGGCAGAACTTGATGTCGTACTCCTTGACGAGTTTTTCCAGCGCATCGAACTGGCTCTCGTCCGGTTCGCCGGTCAGGCTCTGGAAGCCCATCTTCTTCGCGAAGTCGAAGACCTTGCGGAGCGCGACTTCGTTGGTGCCGATCTCCTTGAACTTCGCCGAGCCGATGTAGCCGTTGATGAGCTTCACTTTTGCGGCGTCGCTTTTGGCCTTGAGCAGGGCGATGTGCTCGGGCGCCAGCGTCTCATCGACGACGACGTTGGGCAGATCGGGACTGAGCTTCTGCCAGAGAAACAACTCGAGCACCTTGCCACCGGCGGCCTTCGTCTGGTCGATGGCTTCAAAAACCGTGTCCTTGTTGAAAGTGTAGGCCTGCACGCCGGCGTAGAAGCCGCCCACTTTGTAGGCGTCCGGCAGCGGCGCGGCGGCGCGGGCGGCAGGAACCAGGACGAGCGACAGCACGGTGAGCCAGCCGGAGAGGCGGGCCGAGAGATCAATTTTCATGTGGCAAAGCATGACGACCGATACCCTGAAAAATTCAGCACGGCCAGCCCAAACGCCCATTCGCCATTCGACAATCACTGCGCGCCGCTCCAAACTTTCCCCATGACTGCGGAACAAATCATCGGCCTCATCCTCGCGCTGCTCGTCATGGGCGTGGGCGTGGCGGGCGCGATCCTGCCAGGACTGCCGAGCACGCCGCTGGTGCTGCTCGCGGCCATCGGCCACAAAATCTACTTCGGCGCAAACGGCGTCGGCTGGCTGGTGATGACGCTGCTCGTGGGCTTCACCCTGCTGTCGCTGGTCATGGATTACATCGCCACGTTTTACGGCGCGAAAAAACTCGGCGCGACCTGGCGCGGCGCGGCCGGGGCGATTGTCGGCGGCCTGATCGGGATGTTCTTCAACCTGCCGGGGATTTTGCTGGGGCCGTTCATCGGCGCGCTGACCTTCGAGCTGCTCGGCGGGCGCAAGCTCAAGGACGCGACCAAGGCCGGCGCGGGCGCGACCATCGGCCTGTTCGCGGGCGTGGTCGGCAAGCTGGCCTGCTGCGGGGTGATGATCGTGGCGTTCATCGTGAATGTCATCTACCGGTCGCCCAACCAGTGAACGGAATGGGGCGCGCGGAAACGGCGGCTCACGACTTGATGTCGCGGACGTGGAAGCCCACCGCGCCGATGATGAAGGTGGTGACGTTGACCGCCGCCAGCACGCAAAACGCTTGGACGATCTGCGGCCACGGCATCGGCTTGGAAAACACCAGCAGCCAGCAGCGGAAATGGTAGGTGAGAAAAAAATGCTGGTAATCCTCAAAGAACGGAATGTTTTCCATGACCACGTTCAACAGCAAAAAGGAGAGCGCCAGCACCGTGGCGGCCGCGGGCTTCATGTTGAAACAGGAAAACATGAAGGCCAGACTCAGCATGGTGCAGGCGTTCACGGCCATCAGCAGATGCGACAGGGCAAAGAGCCTCAGCCCTTCTTCCGCTGGCATGACGCTGAAAATCTGCACCGGCCCCGGCGTAAAAACGAACAGCCCGGCCCACGGAAACCAGAGCCGCGCGAACAGCAGGGCCATTCCGCCCAGCGAAACGACCAGCGTCATGCTGAAGACCGCACCCGCCAGCCATTTCACTGTCAGCAGGCGCAGCCGCGAAACAGGCCGCGCCAGAATCATCCGCAGCGTGCCGTCCTCCGCCTCCTTGGCCACCAGGTCTCCGCCGACCAGAGAAGCGTAGAGCGGCATGAGCAATAGAATCTGCGGGATGAGCATGATGACGGCGACGGTCAGCGCGGAGATGTAGTCCTGCACGAGGTAGCCGTTGCCGGCCAGCATCCTCTCGGCTCCCTGCTTCCAGTTCGTAAAGCGGAAGGTGATCAGCATGGCGTTCTGCGCGAGCAGGAACGTGCCGAAGCCGATGTAGGTGCGCTTCTTTCCGAAAAGCTTCCAGAGTTCGTTGTGGAGTTGGTGAAAAAACATTTTGGTTCAACCCGGCGGCGGCCCCGCCTTCTCGCGTTTCATCAGCGACAGATAAAATCCCTCCAGCGTCTCCTCCTCCACCGCGATTTCAAACACCGCCATCCCCTGCTCCACCAGATGCCGCGTCACCCGGTCCGTGCCCACGCCGTCGGCCAGCGCGATCAACTTTCCGTCCCGGTCATCGGTGATGAGCAGCGCGCGTTTGAGCAATTGCGCGGCCTGATGAAAATCACCGGCCCGCAACCGCACCCAACCGCGCCGCCGGGTGGCCTCGGAGACGGTTCCTTCAAAAACTTTCCGGCCCTGGTTCATCACCGCGATGCGCGTGCAAAGCTGCTCGACCTCGTTGAGCAGATGCGACGAGAGAAGAATGGTCAGCCCCAGCTCGCGGTGCAGGCGCAGGATCGTCCCGCGCATTTCGTGGATGCCTTCCGGGTCGAGACCGTCGCTCGGCTCATCGAGGATGAGCAGTTCCGGCTGCGGCAACAGCGCCTGCGCCAGCGCCAGCCGCGCCCTCATGCCGTGCGAGTAGGTCCGCACCTTCTCCTGCTCGCGTCCGCTGAGGCCCACCCAGTCGATCACCTCGGCGATGCGCTGCTTCGACGTGGGCGCGGTGTAATGGCTGAGGATTTCCAGGTTCCGCTGGGCGCTAAGGTAGTCGTAAAAGATCGGCGCTTCAAAAATCGCGCCGACCTTCTGCAAGGCCCGCCGCCGTTGCGTCGTGATCTCGAAGCCGCAGACGCGCACCTCGCCGCGCGTCGGCCAGACCTGGCCGAGCATCATGCCGATGGCGGTGCTCTTGCCCGCGCCGTTGTGGCCGAGCAGCCCGAAGATTTCCCCGCGCGGGACGGACAACGTCAGGTCTTCCACCGCCGGACGGCGGCCGAAGATTTTTTGCACGGCGCGAAGCTGGATCACTTCGTTCCCTCCATTTCCAGAAGCTTCCGGATGTGCCCGTCGGCATGGAGATAGTTGACGCCCTTACCGCCGCCCGCGCCGAGGTGAAACGCCTCCTTGTCGAAGGCGAGCGGAATCTGGTGCGGATCGAAACCGAAGCCAAAGACGGACAGATGCTCAGCGTCCTGGCCGTTGATCAGGCTGTTCCAGGAGTAGCTGGAACCAGTGCGCGCGAACAAATCTTTCCGATCCGATGGGCAGCGGAGAACTTTTGGCGAGCCGAGATGATTGGTCAGCACCACGTCGATGGTCGGCAGCTGGTTGGTGATGACCGTGGCGTTGGTGCTGATGAGCGCGTCATAGATGAACGGCATTTTGTTCTCGTTCTCCTGCGTGTAGAGCTGCAGCGCGAGGCCGATCTGCCGCAGGTTGGAAAGACACGCGGTCGAGCGGCCCTGCTCCTTTGCCTTGCCGATGACCGGCAACAACAATCCCGCCAGCACCGCGATGATCGCGATGACGACGAGCATCTCGACTAGCGTGAACGCACGACGGGAGCATCCGTCGTAGCGTCGGGCGTCCCGCCTGACGTAGAGGGCGTGCGTCCCGCCGCCCGGAAAAAACTTTCGCACAGAGAAGCGGTTCAGCCTTCCAAAGCGCGTGGGAACTCCGGCGCGTTTCTTCCGCCGGGCGGGACGCGCCGGCTCTACGGCAGGCGGGACGCCCGCCGCCACGATCCTGCCGCGGCGGAGGTCGCCTTTGAAATGGTGCACGCTGAATTTCATTCCCGCCGGCGAAACAATTTCCCGCTCTCCATCAGCCGTTGCATCTCCTCGAGCACCGGCGCCAGCTCGGCCTTGGTCTGCGCGGAGCTTTCGCTGTAGAACGATTTCAGCCCCACGGTCACGACCTTCTTCTGCAGCTCGAGGCTCATCGGCGGCGGACGATTCGTCGCCTCGCCGGGCGGCCGTTCGCCGCCGCGGATTTCCTCGAACCGCTTCAGCGTGTCGTCGATGACTTTTTTGCGTTTGTCTTCCGGCAGTTTTTCGAACGAAGCGAGCATCTGTTTGAAGCCGGTGGGCATGGTGTTTTCAATGAACGTCCCCTTCTCCTCCTCGGTTATCTGCTGAAACCAGCGGTCCATCCCGCGATTCACCCGCGCGCGGCGACGCTCCTCTGGAGGCAGGGAGTTCAGCTTGTCCGCCAGGTCGCGCAGAGCCTTGCCCCGCGCCGCGCCTGGCAGCTTCTCCAAATCCACCGCCGCCAGATGCGCGCTGAATTTCTCGGCGGTCATCCGGGAATTCTGCGCGGCACGATATCCGCCCCAGGCCAGCAGCCAGACGACGGCCAGCACCGCCGCCGCAAAGTAAACCGGCCGCAGCCGAGGATTGCTCATGGCGAGAGATTAGCCCATCCGGAACCGCGCGCCACGCAAAACAAATTCCGGCGATATTTTTCGCGACCCGAAACACCAGCCCGACGTTCATCCGCAGGCGGCGGCGGGCCGATCAGGCGACTGTTTCAAGGTGGTGCCGGTGGCGGGACTTGAACCCACACGACTTTTTATGGTCCCAGGATTTTAAGTCCTGTGCGTCTGCCATTTCGCCACACCGGCGTGGTGGGGCAACGGCGGCACGCTACGGCGTCCGCTGTTTTTAGGAAAGGCAAACTTCCGACGATGGCCCACGCCCGCCACGCGGCATGATCGATCGGGAACTTCACGCCTTATCTGGCTAGGCCGCGGCTTTTCATCCACTCGGCGGCGCGGTCGGGCCAGGTGGTCACCGGCTCTTTCGTGCGGCGCAGGCCGTAGCCGTGGCCGCCGGTCGGGTAGAGATGCAGTTCCACCGGCACCTTCGACTGCTGCAAGGCCAGCGCGTAATAGAGCGCGTTCTCGACGCGCACCGGGTCGTCCTGCGCCATGACGATGAAGGTGGGCGGCGTGTTCGTGGTCACGGCCACGTCCGGCGCGAGGGCTGCGCCCTTGTTGTCGGCGGTGAGGTAGGCCGGGTAAATCAGCAGCGTGAAATCCGGGCGGCAGTTCAGCTGGTCCGCGGTGTCCACCGGCGGATAGGCGCGGACGGAGTTGCTCGCGCACAACGCGGCGGAGAGATGCGCACCGGCGGAAAAGCCCAGCACTCCGATGCGCCGCGGATCAAGGCCCCAGTCCTTCGCGTGCTGCCGCGCGAGACCGAGGGCGCGCTGGGCATCCTGCAAGGCGGCACCGTGCTTCTCGAGGCCCGGGCGTTTCGGCACGCGATATTTCAAAAGGATGCCGGTGACGCCGACGGAGTTGAGCCATTCGCAAACCTCCATGCCTTCGAGGTCGAGCGCGAGGATGTGGTAGCCGCCGCCGGGAAAGACGATGACGGCCGCGCCGGTATCCTTGTCGGCCGGCGGGCGGTGGATGGTGAGAGTCGGCTTCGAGACGTTGCCGAGACGGATCAATCGCTGGCCGGCGATGAGACCTTCGCTGGGTTTGGTCATATCCTTCTCCTCGCCGAGGTCGCCCTTCTCGCCGGGCGGCGCTCCGGGCCAGAGATCGATGACCTTGGGCGGCACGGCCGCGAAACATCCGGCGACGAGGAACAAAGTGCAGCCCGCGCCGAGGATGAGACGATTGAATTTCATGGGTGGAGTGAATTTTTTTGCGCGGAGTCGAAATGTTTCAGCATCGAAGCCCTGCCGTGCTCCAGCAGTCCTGCTCTGACTCGTATCAAAACGTGACGAACCACTGGCCGTTGACCATTACCCACTGGGATGACTTAGCCGGTTTCCATTCGTGGTTGATCCGGTTGCTGCCTTTCACTTCGGCGGCCTTCAAATCCGGCGCGAACACCACGATCTCCACCTGATAATCCTCCGGGCCAATCTTGGCGAACTTCACCAGGCCACCGATGATTTTATACAGCCCCTTCACCGGATCCGTCCCCCGTTTGGTGACGACCGCAGGATCGGTCATCCGCTGACACGCCTCCCAGTCCTCCTTCACGATGTTCAGGTGCAGTTCGTCGGCGCGGGCGCGCAGTTTTTTTTCATGGTGCTCCTTGGGCGAGCAGCCGGCGGTCAGCCAGACCGCCATCACGCCAGCCAACAACACCGTCCAAAGGTTCGATTTGTTCATAGGTCAATGGTTGGTTCAGACCGATCCGCCACATTCAGTTCATTCATCGCTGCTCAACTTCGCCAGCACGCTGAAATCTTCCAGCGTCGTGGTGTCGCCCTTGATCTCCACGCCGGAAGCGATCTGCTTGAGCAGGCGGCGCATGATTTTCCCGGAGCGCGTCTTGGGCAGCGCCTCGGCGAAACGGATGTCGTCCGGCTTGGCCACCGGGCCGATTTCCTTGCCGACGTGCTGCCGCAGTTCCTCGCGCAGCTCCGGCCGCGCCACCACGCCGCTCTTGAGCGTGACGAACGCCACCAGCGCCTGGCCTTTCAATTCATCCGGCCGTCCGACCACGGCGGCCTCGGCGACATTCTGGTTGCTGACCAGCGCGCCCTCGATTTCCGCGGTGCCGATGCGATGACCGGCGACATTCAGCACGTCGTCGATGCGGCCCACGATCCAGAAATATCCGTGCTTGTCCTGGCGGCAGCCGTCGCCGGTGAAATAACTCCCCTTCACCTCGGTCCAGTAAGTTTCCTGGTAACGCTGCATGTCGCCCCAGATGCCGCGCAGCATGGAGGGCCAAGGTTTGCGAATGACGAGCTTGCCGCTGGTGTTTTTGGCGACCGCGTTACCTTGGTCGTCCACCACTTCCGGCAGGATGCCGAAGAACGGCAGCGTGGCCGTGCCGGGTTTCGTCGGCGTCGCGCCGGGCAGCGGCGTGATCATGATGCCGCCGGTTTCCGTCTGCCACCACGTATCGACAATCGGACAACGCCCGCCCCCGATAACCCTGTGGTACCACATCCACGCCTCGGGATTGATCGGCTCACCGACCGTGCCGAGCAGCCGCAGCGAGGAGAGGTTGTGTTTCTTCGGCCATTGCTCGCCCCATTTCATGAAGGCGCGGATGGCGGTCGGAGCGGTGTAGAGAATCGTCACGCCGTACTTCGCGACGATGCGCCAGAAACGGTCCGGCTCCGGAAAGTTCGGCGCACCCTCGTACATCAGACTCGTCGCGCCGTTGGCCAGCGGGCCATAGACAACATAGCTGTGGCCTGTCACCCAGCCGACGTCGGCCGTGCACCAATAGACATCGCTATCCTTCAGATCGAACACGTACCGGCTCGTCATTTTCGCGAGGAGCAAATAGCCGGCGGTGGTGTGCAGAATTCCCTTCGGCTTGCCGGTAGAACCGCTCGTGTAAAGAATGAAGAGCGGCGCTTCACTGTCCATTTTCTCGGCGGGACAATCGGCGCTGACATATTCCAGTTCGCGATGCCACCAAACATCGCGGCCCTCCTCGATGTGAATTTCATTTCCGGCCCGGCGGAGCACGATCACTTTTTCAATCGTCTTCGCGAGCAGGTTCCCCTGCGCGTCCTTGATGGTGAGCGCGTCGTCCACATTCTTCTTTAATTGCACCACGCTGCCGCGCCGGAAGCCGCCGTCGGAAGTGATGACCAGTTTCGCCTGACAATCGAAAATACGGTCGGCGACGGACTGCGCGCTGAAGCCGCCGAAGACCACCGAATGAACCGCGCCAATCCGCACGCAGGCCAGCATGGCGATGGCCGCCTCCGGCACCATCGGCAGATAGATGATCGCGCGGTCGCCTTTTTTCAGGCCGTTTCGCTTGAGGACATTGGCGAACCGGCAAACTTCGCGATGGAGCTGCTGGTAGGTGATGACGCGCTCCTCGCCGGGCTTGTTCGCGCTGTCCGGCTCGCCTTCCCAGATGATCGCGGCCTTGTTGGCGTGCGCCGTGCCGAGCCACTTGTCGAGACAGTTGGCGCTGACATTGAGCTTGCCGCCGAGAAACCATTTGGCGAAGGGCGGCTTCCATTGGAGCACCTTGGTGAACGGCTTGAACCAGACCAGTTCCTGCTTCCCGAGTCGGCCCCAAAATGTTTCCGGCGACTTGATCGACTCGGCGTAGAGCCTGCGGTACTGCGCCATCGACTTGATGTGCGCGGCGGCGGAAAATTCTTGGCGCGGCGGGAAGAGACGCTCCTCCTGGAGCATCGAACTGGTGTTGGGAACGGCGGCGGATTTTTTTGGGGCGGACATAAATTTTAATTGGATTTCGGCGGTGAGTTTATGGAGGAGACGCGGCGCGTCAACGCGAGAAAGTGATGGTGCGAACAGAAGGGTGCATCTTGACCCTGTTGTGGGCGGAAGACTGGGAGCGCCGGCATCTTTTCCAACGTGTTCGTGTTCGACCCACCGCCTCGCGCCGGCAGGGATGCCGGCGCTCCCAGGGGCAGGCTCCCGGTCTTCATCTCGCGCCCCGTCGGACTCCGGCGCATATTTCCCGACTCCAGCGTTGAAATCAGACCGGCCTCCACCCACCATGCCCCGTCCTCAAACCTGAACAGCAGTTGAATTGACGGGGCCACGCCCCAACTAAAAACATGAAAGCCGTCGCGGTAAATCCGGGTAAGCGCACCGTTGGCGTGATCGACCATCACGCTCCGAAACTTTCCAAATCGAACGAGGTCAAGTTCCGCATGATCGAGGTCGGCATCTGCGGCACCGACCGCGAAATCTGCTGCTTCGATTACGGTGCTCCGCCCCACGGCTTCGAGCATCTCGTCCTCGGCCATGAGGGGCTGGGCGTCGTCACCGAGACGGGCGCGGGCGTCACCACCTTGAAAAAGGGCGACCTTGTGGTGCCGATGGTGCGCCGCCCCTGCACCAGCCCCCAATGCCAGCCGTGCCGCGCTGGCCGTTCCGATTTTTGCACGACGGGCAACTTCACCGAGCGCGGCATCAAGGAATATCACGGCTTCATGACCGAGGAGATCGTGGACGAGGAACCGTTTCTCTGCCGCGTGCCGCCGGAACTGCGCGATGTGGCCGTGCTGATGGAGCCGCTGACCGTGGCCGAAAAGGGCCTCGACCAGCTCTGGCACATCCAGCAGCGGCTGGCGTGGGACTGCGCCGTCGAGCCGGGCAAGGGCCGCGGACATTGCCACAAGGCGGTGGTGCTCGGGGCCGGCCCCATCGGCATCCTCGGCGCGATGACCTTCAAGGTCGCAGGCTTCGAGACGTTTGTTTACTCCCGCTCCAAGGCGCCGAATCCGAAGTCTGAACTCGTCGAATCGTTCGGCGTGAAATACATCTCGTCGGAAACGACCACGCCGGCGCAGCTCGCCGAAATGGTCGGGAACATCGACGTGATTTACGAGGCGGTGGGCACGGCGAAAATTTCCTTCGAGCTGCTCCAGGTGCTCGGGCAGAACGGCGTGTTCATTTTCACCGGCATTCCCGGCTTTCCGAAACCACACGTCATGGTGGACGCGGAGCTGATCATGCGGAACATGGTTTTGAAAAACCAGGTCGCGGTCGGCACGGTCAACGCGGGCCGCGTCACCTTCGAGGCCGCGATCAAGGACCTCGGCATTTTCATGCAGCGCTGGCCCGATGCCGTGCGCGCGCTCATCACCGGCCGCCACAAGCTGGAGCACGCGCGCGAACTGCTGCTCGGCAAGGCCACCGGCATCAAGAACGTGCTGACGTTTGATTAACTAACTCTCCAGAATCGCCATCGCCGTGGCGTGACCCTCCGTGTGGCTCAGGCTGAGATGAAGTATCCGCCCGCCGCGCTCTTGCAAAAGCTTCTGCCCGCCGTCATGCAGGATCACAAACGGCTCGCCGCTTTCCTTGCGCCCCACTTCCATGTCCTGCCAGCCGAACTGTTTTCCGATGCCGGTGCCGAAGGCCTTGGAAACCGCCTCCTTGGCCGCGAAGCGCGCGGCCAGAAACGGCGCGGGATCCTTGTGTGGAATACAGTAGGCGATTTCCGCCGGACGGAGGATGCGCTGCAAGAAGCGTTCGCCAAATTTCTCGTGCGAGGCCCGGATGCGGGCGACCTCGATGAGGTCGATGCCGGTGCCGAGGATCATCGCGCCGGATAGTCGCGCAGCAATGCGAGCATCTCCGTCACCGCCGCGCCAAGTCCGGCGAAGACCGCGCGGCTGACGATGCTGTGGCCGATGTTCAACTCGACGAGATGCGGCACGACATGGAGCAGCGGGAGGTTTTCGTAATTCAAACCGTGCCCCGCGTTGACCCGCAGCTTCAATTCATGTGCCATTTCTGCGGCGGCGACGAGCCGCTCGATCTCCTCGTTGCGCCCGCGCTTGTGGTGGAAATGTTCGACAAACGCGCCGGTGTGCAGCTCGATGAACTGCGCGCCGATGCGCGCGGCGGCCTCGACCTGGAGCAGGTCGGGCGCGATGAACAAACTCACTTGGATGCCGGCGTCGTTCAATTTTTGGCGCGTCCCGGCCAGCGCGCTCCATTGGCCATCGGCGTCGAGGCCGCCCTCGGTGGTGATCTCCTGCCGGCGTTCCGGCACCAGGCAGACGATGTCCGGCTTCAGTTGCAGCGCGATGTCCACAAGCTCCGGGGTGTTGGTCATCTCCAGGTTCAGCCGCGTCTTCACCGTCTCGCGCAGCCGCCAGACATCGTGATCCTGAATGTGCCGGCGGTCTTCGCGGAGATGGGCCGTGATGCCGTGCGCCCCGGCCGCCTCGCAGACGTGCGCCGCCGCGACCGGATCGGGTTCACTAAAATCCCGCCCGCGATACCGGGCCTCCCGCAGGGTGGCGACGTGATCAATGTTGATGCCGAGTTTCAGCATCGGGCTATTTATTGGGGGGAACAAC
>CANMZY010000049.1:0-13286 GCA_947502425.1 Verrucomicrobiales bacterium | reverse complement strand
GGGTATGACCGACCTGACCCAGGACAAGGCGGTGTTCTTCATGGTCAACAGCGGCCCGGGCATCCCCCAGAGCTATTTCGGTGGCAGCAGTGAAGCCGACATCTATCTGGTCGGTCGTGACTCCGGTTCCGGCACCCGCGCCACGGTCGAGAAGTGCGTCAAGTTCGTCGGTGCCCCCACGTTGTGGGCGACCAACGCGGCCGGGGCCTACGTCAGCACCAACGGCTACCTCTCCGGCGGCCTGGTTAAAAATGTTGTGGCGGGCAAGAGCGACGCCGTCGGCTATCACAGCCTCGGCGACTACACCGGGAGTTACACCAACCTGGCCACCATCCTCTCCTACAATGGCGTGCCCTACACCATCACCAATGTGTACAAAGGCAACTACACCGTCTGGGGTTATGAACACATGTTAAACCGCACTGGCGTCAACGGCCTGAACGCGAACCAGCTGCTCATCTTCAACGCGCTCAAGGCCCGGATCACCGACGCGACCTATCAGGCCACGAGCTCGAACTACAAAGGCAAGTTTGGCGAACTGAATGCGATGGAAGTGGAACGCAACGGTGACGGCGGCCCCCTCAGCTCGCTGCTGTTCTAAACTCTCTCCACAAATTCCACACACACCGGCGCGGGATAAGGCCCGCGCCGGTTTCTTTTTTGCCCGGGCCAGCTTGTCAACGACATGGCACCGGCAATTTTTGATTATGTAGGAGACGAGGTGACGAGTCTCTGACTTTTCCGTTGCGTTTCATCAGATTGGCGGGCGTTTAATGTCGCCTGCATCCGGCTGCCGTAACTTTCCGTAAATCTTTCAGAACGTCGGCCAGAAATCCTCCTCAGCCGGATTCAACTTCGGATAACCCGGCACGATGCTGCCGGTGACGGCCAGGTCTCAGTTTCTTTCATCAATGCCGCCCGCCCTGGATTAGCCGCAATGTAGAAGCACACCTTGGCGAAAGCGTTGTGCTTGCATTCCTGCTCGCGCCGCACCGTGTCCTGCGGCTGCGGCTGAAACTTCGAAGGCTGCAACGCTGGTTCGAGATGCGTCCGCAGAAAAGCCATCCCGTTGATTTGATCCGTATCCCGCCGCAATCCCATCCAGACCAGATGTAGATAGTCGGGCATCAGACAGTAAATGGGGCAGACGAGACCTTCACGCACCGCCGCGGGGAACATCAGTTCCCGGAATTGATGATGCAGTTCCGGCGTGAGCCAGCCTTGCTTGCGGTCAAAAGTGGTCTGTGTCCAATGAACCATTGCGTCAGCCTGATAATATTCGCGGGGCAGACGCGGCAGGGAAAACGCCCGGTTCAGCGGATCGCGTGATGGCCTGGCGGCGGCTTTCATGTTTTGTTTGCAGGAGACGACGTGAGGAGTCTCGAATATTCCGGCGGTTCGTGCGGTTTTTAATTAGAGACTCGTCACCTCGTCTCCTACGGCCGGTTCTGTAGTTTAGCGAGACGCCGGCCAAAGGATTCGACGAGACAGTTCAGTTCCTTTTCAAATTGCCTGAAGCCGGTGCCCATGGACATTCACGGGATTTTAGCGTCCGCTCGACAGGTGGCAAAGTGAACTGTGAACCGCTGAATTCAGCTTTGAGATCGCAAGCTCTCAGCCTCGCGCCCAGCTAGTTATTGCTCCCCCGGGGAGAGGGAGAAACTTCCGCCGCACCTTTGTTGTTTCAAAATTCCGGGCCTACGGCGCGGTGGCGGTGGCCAGGCCGATCTTGGTCAGATCCAGTTGCTGGAGCAGGTCGAGCACGCCGACGACATACTGGTAGTCCGTGTTGCTGGAGCCGGAGACGACGATGGCCATTTCTGGATCCTCGATCTTTTCGCGGGTCAGCGTCGTGCGCAGGAGGGCCAGGTCCATTTCCTGGCTGTTGTAGGTGATGCGCCCGGTCTCGGCCACGACGATGCGCCGGGGCGGCGGGGGGGGCTTGTCGAGCTGGGGCGGCGGCGTGGCCGAAGGGAGGTTCATCTCCAGGTTGTTGGTCAACTGCGGCGTGGTGATGATGAAGATGACCAGCAGCACGAACGCTAGGTCGAGCAGCGGCGTGATGTTCAGTTCGTTGAGCGAACCGTGATGGGATTTGGAGGTTTTTTTCACCGCTCGGGAAAATTAAAACTTCGTCGTCTGGTCGGCTTGAATGACCGGCTCGGTCGCGTCGGTCTGCACGTCGAAGCGCACCACGAAGCGCTGGGGAAACCCTTTCGGCGCCGTCTTGTTGACCTTGGTGGTCTGCCGCAGGGCTTGGCGCACGGAGTCGTCCCAGATCGGCTGGCCGGATCCGCGCTTCCAATCGTGGCCGATAATGTTGCCGGTTCCGTCCATCGTGACCTCCACTTCAGCGAGGTAGGCTAGGTCATCCATGCCCTCGGGCCGGACCCAGCGGCGGCGGAGTTCATTTTCGACGAGGCCCTTGTAAACTTGGTGGGGATCACTGGAGGTGTTCACCGCGCGGGCGTTTGGGTCGTAGAGCATGTTGCCCAGATCGGCCGGCGGCGGCGCGGCTGTGATGCTGGGCGGCGGGGCGGTGACGGCCTTGTTCTCGACCTTGGCCACGACCTTGGGCGGGACTATTTCCTCGGGCTTCTTGGCCTCCTCGATCTTGGGTTCTTCCTTGGGCTTCTCGGGTTCCTTGGGCTTCTCCGGTTCTTTGACCTTCTTCTCGAGGGTCGCGACGATACGTTTCATGTCTTTGCCGATGAGCCCTTCGCGGGCGGCGAAGTAAAAGATCACCAGGACGAGGACGGAGTGGAAGATGAAGGAGATGGTCAGGTTGACCTTCGAGGAGTTCTTTTTCCGGCGGCGGAGAGGCGGGTTGGGAGGATTCATGGTTTTGGTTCCTTGCTACTTTTTCTTGTCCGGTCCAGGCGTGAGCGCCTCGGTGGCCAGTTCGATGCGGAGCACGTTGGCCTGTTGCAACATGTCCATCACTTCCACGATGCGCTGGTATTTGGTTTTGGCGTCGCCGCGGATGACGACGTTTAAATCAGGGTCATCGATGCGGAGCGCGGTCACCTGGGCCTGGAGCTGGGCCACGTCGGTGATCTCGGTTTTTTCGAGGAAGACCCGGCCGTCGCTGCTGACGCTGACGTAATGCAGCTTGGGCTTGGGCGGCTTGTCGCGCTTGACGGCCGTGGGCAGCTTGAGTTCCAGATCATTCGCGATGGGCGTGGTGGTGATGATGAAGATCACTAAGAGCACGAACGCCAGGTCCAGGAGCGGCGTGATGTTCAGCTCGGTCAGCGTGTGATGACTGGATTGCGAGCACTTCTTCATGCGCGGGTCATCTGGTCAGCGGTGCCGGCCAGTTCGCCGGCTTCGGGCGCGCCGTTGTCGGTGTGGCCTCGACCGGTTTCGGAGTTACGCAGGGCGTCACTGATTTCCTGCGAGAGGGCGCGGTTATCGACGTAGCGATGTTCGATGGCGGTGGCGTATTCGGAGGCGAAGCCGTCCAGCTCCTGCGTGATCATCCGGATGGTGGTGACCATGAAGTTGTAGGCGAACATCGCCGGGATGGCCACGAAGAGGCCGACGACCGTGGCGATGAGCGCGCCCGCCACGCCGGGAGCCATCGCCGACAGGGTGGCCGCGCCGGCCTTGGCGATGCCGCTGAAGGTTTCCATGACGCCCCAGACCGTGCCGAGGAGTCCGATGAACGGGCCGCCGGAGACGGCGGTGCTGAGAACGATCATGCCTTTTTCCAGCCCCATCGCCTGCTCGCCAGCCAGGCGTTCGAGAGTGACTTTCACTGATTCAAACGCGGCGCGGGTGATGCGCTTCTCACCGTTGATCTCGATGGAATTGTTTTCCAATTGGTATTTCAATTCGTCGGCGCCGACATCGTAGAGGTCAAAGGAGGGCGCGCCGTCGAATTCCTGCCCGGCGCGCTTGATTTCCAGCGGATCGCGGGAGGCGCGGTAGGCGGCGAAAAACTTTTTGCTCATCTTGCGGGCGCGCATGATCTGGCGGCCTTTGGAGATCATGATCGTCCAGGAGAACATGGAGAGGATCAGCAGCGCGCCGATGCAAATTTTGCCTTCGATGGTGGCCTGCTTGAAGGCGAAGTCGAGGGCGTTGGCGAGGATGGGGGTGACGGTGGTCATGGGTTTTTATTTGGGTGGTAAAATGACGGTGACACGGCCTGAGGTGCGGACGAGCTGGGGCAGCGGTTTCTTTTTCTTGTTCGGATCTTCCTCGTCTTCGGTCTTCTTGACGGCGGCGACGGTGGTGGAGGCGTCTTCGGTGGTCTTGGTGGCGGCGGGCGGCGGCGCGGTGGAGGCGGTGCTGACGGTGGTGCCGGCGGTGTTCGCGCCGGAAACGGTGGATTGGTTGGCGGCGATGGTGGTGCCGCTGATCGAGCCGGCGTCGGCGTTGACGGTGTTGCCGACGAGGGTGGTGCCGACGAGGGTGCCGGCGCTGACCCCGATGCTGCCCTGGGCCAGCGCGGTGACACTGACGTTGCCGACGGTGTCGATGTTGATGTTTTCGCGGGCGATGATCAGGCCGCTGATGTCGCCGCCGGCCTTGAGGGAGATGTTGCCGCCGATGATGCCGGAGTTTTTCGCCTCGATGTTGCGGATGGCGACCAGGTTGATCTGGGCGTGGTCGTTTTCCGGGTTGTGATTGAACCCGATCTGGAGGATGCCGCCCTTGTTGGCGATGATGTCGCGCCCGGCGCTGACCTCGATGTTGCCGAGCTTGGCGTCCGAGTTGCGCAGCGTGGTGGCGATGATGCCGCTGCCGGGAATGGAACTGGAGTTGAGGGTCACCTCGCCGGTGATGGGATTCACGAGAGTGCGGAAAATTTGCACCGAGCCGAGGCCGCCTTCGCCGGCGTTCACGTCGCCATTGCGAGACTGAACCTTGATGTTGCCGCCGTCGTAGGTCGCAATGCGCGATCCGTTCACATTGACATCGCCATTGGCCACGACCGAGACGCCGCCGCCGCCGCTGGTGTAGATGCCCTTCGGAGTGTTGCCGGCCTCGAAGAAGCTTTCCTGCGTGCCGACGTTCACGGAACCCTGGGCGTCGATGTCGATCGCCCCGCCGCTGAAAGACAGAATTTGCGAGGAGGCGAGCAGGAGATCTCCCTGCAACCGCACGGAGAGGTTCGCGCCGAACGGCGAGATGGCGGCCAGCGCGGGGTTTCTAATGACGCCAACGGATTGCAGGCCGCCGCTGCGTCCGAGGTCGAGCGTGCGGGCCGTCAGTTCGAATGTGCCCGGCCCGCTGATTTGCAGGCCGCTGTTGGCCAGTGCGAGGTCGGAGGGAATGTCCTGGCTGCGCGCGAAAAGGTTTTGCACCGTGGCCGCGCTGGCGAAGATCGCGGGCCTGGTCACCTGCCCGCCGTTGGCGTCGAGAAGCGGATTGCCCAGCGCGGTATAAACGAGCACGGACGGATTCAACAGGAAGTCCCGCTCGCTCTCGGTCATCCGGCCCTGGAAGACGAGCTTCCGGCTCGCAGGATCGAAGAACAGTTTGCGGCCCACCTCGCGGTTCACCGTGAATAGCTCGCTGAAAATCGTCATGTTTGGCGTGGCCAGCGACGGGGCCACCGGCTCGATGGTGATGTTGCCGCGGCTGAGGTAATCACCGCCAATGTGCAGCCACGACTTGTCAGTGGGCGCGAGGTTTTGCAGTTCGAGGCCGAAGTTGTAGGTGCTGCCGCCGACGTCAATCTGCGCGCGCATCGGTGATTGCAGAACCACGTCGCGGATGTCGCCGGCAAGGTCCAACCGCACTGCGCCGGGATCGTTCTGGTGCAGGGGCGTGGCCGCGTGACCGTTCTGGAACGTCGCGAAACCTGCCGCGCTGCTGTCCGACATGGCGAGCAGGTTGAAGGTGCCCGGCAGGCTGCTCAGTCCGCCGCCGCCCGTGGTGTGGATGGACAGCGAACCCTGGCTCGAAGGATACAGCAGCACGCTGTTGCCCAGGATCACGCCGCCCGCGCCGGCCTCGATGGACAGGCGAGGCGCGTAGATCGGAGGGATGGCGCCGGCATCGCCGGGGCGCGGGAGGTTCGAGCCGAGCAACTGCACGGAATGGCCCCCGAAAAAATTCGCAAACGCGTCCGGCGCGTAATCGAAATAATGCGTCACGCGCCGCTCGTCCGGAATCACCGCGCCGTTGAAAACCCTGCTGATTTTCGCGCCGTTGAAGATGCCGTTGGGATTGCGGACCTCGCTGACGAAAATATTATTCGCCGCCGTCACATTCCAGCCGCCGCTGATCAGGCTGAGACTACCGGGGCTGGCGAGGGAGCCGAAATCGGTGCCGGCCTGGATGGTGCCGACACCGTGGCGGACGAGATAATTTCCAAACACGCGGCCGACGGCGGTGATGTTCACGTTGGCCGCCTCCGCGCCGAACGCGCCGGTCGTTGGCAGGAAGCTCAACACGTCGCGCCCGGATTGAATCGTCAGGTCACCGCCCGCCGTGGTGGCGATGCCGCCCACGCCCAGTGCGCTGAGGGTGTAGCCGGTGCGGCGGAAATCGTAGGTGTCGCGCTTGAAGCCCGCGTCCACATCGCCGGCCAGCGTTTCAATGCTCAGCGCGCCGCCGCCGCCGGTGCGGATGAAGCCGCCGGCCACGATGATTTCGTTGCCCGCCCGGAGCGCGATGGAACCCGCGCCCGTTTCTAGCGAGCCGTCCTCCGTGCCGTCGGGGCCGCCGTTGAAATAAATTCCGCCCCGTCCGAGGACCGGCGCGGGCGTGGGGAGGGTGAAATCGACGCCCGCCTCCAGACGCACCGACCAGTTCTGGCCGCCCTGGATCGCCGCGCCGTTCTGGAAAAGAATGTCGCGGCCCGCCTGAAGTGTGAGCTGGTGGCCGGCCTCATCCAGGCCGGTGCTGGCCGCCAGATTCCAGGTGGTGTTCAAGAAAATGTCGCGCGTGGCCTGGAGAGAAATTTGACTGAGGCCGACGAAGGCGGAGTTCACGTCGAGCGTCAGCGTGTCGCCCGGATCATTCGCGGCCACGATGCCACCGGGCGCGCTGTCCACACCGCCGTTGCTGAGCACGATGTCCGTCGGGTCGATCAGCAGCCGCCCGCCGGTGAAGCCGGGTTGCGCGGTGCCGTCGAGCCGCGAATGGATCGCGGCCATGCGCGGCGCAGAGATTTCCGCCGTCCCGCCCGCGCCGCCAACCGTTCCGCCCCGAATGTCAATCAGCGAGCCGGGCGCGTCGGTGAAGGCGCGGTCCGATTTGACGATCACCGCTCCGCCCGGGCTCACCCCGTCGTCGCCGCGCGCGGAGATCACCGATTCCGCGCCCAGTTGGACCGAGTCGCTGGCGAAGAGTTCGATGACGCCGTTGTGCTCGCGCACCGAGTCGGCCTGGACGCGGCCGTTTTGATTCACGACCTCGGCGCGCAACGCGATGGTGCCGGCGTCGGCGACGAGGCGGCCGAAATTATCCACCGAGCCTTGCGGCAATTTCACTTTGACGCTGAGGCCGCGCCCGTCGGGACTGTCGGTGACGAGCACTTCCTTGCCGGCGTAGAGGCCGAGCGTGCCGTCGGGGGCCATGAGCACGCCGTGGTTTTCGATTTTCTCGGCGACGAGATACATCGAGCCGCCCTGGGCGGTTTTGATCGTGCCGTAGTTGATGATGCTGGCGAGGGGGGGCGGGCCGCTGTACTGCCAGTTCGCGCCGCCGTCACCGGGCATCTGCATGGGCGCGGTGCTGACGACGAGGCCGCCGACGTTGACCACGGAGCCGGCGCCGAAGTAGAAGCCGGACTGGTTGAAGAGGACGACGTAGCCGTTGGCGTTGAGGTGGCCGTGGATGGAGGACGGGTTGACATCGAGAATGCGGTTCCAGACGACGGAGGTGGCGGAAGGCTGAATAAAGGTGGTGGTCTCGCCGGCGGCGATGTTGAAGCTGCGCCAGTCAATCACGGCATTCTGGCCGGCGCGAATGGAAGTCTGGCCGCCGTTCTGCGTGATGCTGGCGGAGCCGCTCCGGACCACTCCTCCCTGCGGAGCGGCCTGGGTGGGAGAGGCGGCGAACGGAGCGAGGAGAGCGAGGGCCGCCAGCACACGGCGCTGCGTGCTTTCCGCGCGCACGCGCCGCGCGTGGTCGAGGAAGAATTTTTGATTGGTGCGGGCCATAAATTTATCGGGCTATTTATTCCAACGGCAGTTTAGGAGCGGGGCCGTGATGGGTAAAGCGAAGCACTGCAAATTCGGGGCGTCGGGCCGGTGTCGGAATGGAAACGAAAAAGATGCATTTGTCCAAAAAGTGTCAGTATTGCAGACTCACGGAAAAGGTCATCCGCATGTCGCCCGCCTGGGTGGTGGGCGTGTTGAGCAGCGCCCAGCCGGTGGTGATCCGCATTTCCCAACGCTCCGAAATGGTCGCGCCCACGGTGAAGCCCGCACTCCACAGATCCAGGACGGAAGGCCGGCCGGCCGGGTTGTTCATGAGGAAGCGCTGGCCGTAATCGCTGAACATGGTGAACCGGACGAGCATGGGCATCGTTCCGTCCACCATGCCAATGTCCAGAACAGGAGCGCCGGCCTCGACCATCAGGCGCCAGCCAGTGTCGCCGTATTCCGAGCCGTCGCGATAGCCGCGCGGGCCGGACTGTCCGCCCAGGCCAAATTGTTCGTTGCTGATGAGCGGCTGGCTGGCCCATTGGCCGTCGGCGCGGATGCGGGCCGTCCAGTCGCTCCACAGTTTCTGCTCGCGCATCAGGCCGGCGTTGACGGTGTAGTAGGCTCCGGCGTGATCGGTGGCGCGGGTGGTGGTGACGACGTTGGTGAGCTGGCCGGAGCCGTTGGTCACGGCGGTGGTGCGCCGGATCACATCGGGACCTTCCAACAGGCCGGCCACGTTGAAGCTGTTGTTGAAGTTGAAGGTAGTGCGGCCCCACTTGTCAGCAATCGACGCGTCATAGGAAAGGGAGAGCGGCAGATACTGGATGTGCTGTCGCATGGTCGGCTGGGCAAAGGGGACGGTGGTGGTCTGCACGTCCGGCACGCCGTTGTTTGTGGTGGTGAAGGTGGTGAAGAAGGTGTTTGTGCTAAAGCTGGTCAGGAGGTACGACTTGTAGTCCACTCCAAAACTCAGGGAGGATTTGATGCCAACCATGTCGCGCAGCGGTCTGATGTAGCGCGCGCCCAGATTTCCGTTCACCGTTTTGTCCTGGCCGCTGGATTGCGATTCGAACTTGGCGACCGCCGTCTCGGTGATGAGTTTCCTCTCGCCAAGTTTCACGCCATTGTCGATGTCCGAGCGTGAGCCGTAAAACAACAGTTCCGGGCGTCCGCTCATGGCCGGAGCGCGGAAACGTTTGTTCACCTCGTCGTAACCGAAATCTCCGATACTGTAGTCGCGGGTGGCGCGTTCTCGTTCGGCGTCCGAGACGAGCGGGATCCGGTAAAAGGCGCTGTAGTTGGCGATGGAGGGTTGGTCGAGATAGATCGGTGCGCGATCGTCTTCTTTGACCTTTTCCGGGGTGAAGCTGTATTGCACGCCCAACTGGTGCTCGAGCTGCCAGAGATTGTTGTATTGCATAGAAGAGTTGACGCGCAGTTCGGGCGTGCCGGGCGTGGAGGGATTGCTCAGTTCCATGCGGCCATGCAAGGGGAGACGATCCTTGACCTTGAGCGTGAGTGTGGAGGTGCCGTCCTCGGGGCCGGGCCCGAGCACGGGATAGATCGTCCGGTCGCGGCTGGAGTTGGCCGCGTCCAGCTCCTGGGCGAGGATGAGGTTGTTGATGGCGACGTTGGTGCGCAGGCTGGGCAGGGCGCGCCGGATGTTGGCCTCGCTGTAATAGCGGTTGCCCGCCACCACCACGTCCGCCAGCTTCCCTTCGGTGACGAGCACGCGCACGATGCCATTGGTGAGCTTCTGCGGCGGCAGCTCGACCTTGACGGTCACGAAACCGCGGGCGCGGTAGGCCAGTTGAAATTCAGAGAGCGCCGCGCTGATGTCAGCGAAGGTGAGCTTCGGGCCGACGTGATCCCCGAAAATTTTTTCAATCATTTCGACCGGGAGCAGGCTGTTCCCCTCGATCTGATAGGCCTTCACCACGAAGGTTGGCTGGGCGGGCGCGGCATTGGTGGGTGCGGAGTTGGTCGTGGTCGGGGTGGCGGGCGCGGCGTGGCTCGCGAGGGCGCAGGCCAGGAACAGGCAGGAGATGGCGGATCGTAAGAGCAAGCGACCCACGTTCGGCTTGAGCGGTGCCCGGTCCGGGATGCGGCACCGCGCTCCAAAACCGAATTGGACGAGGCTCCAGCAGAGCGCGCGTCCAGCTCCGAAAAACGCGATGGCCATCGACAATACGAACTGGGAAGTGCGGCGGACGGGTGACATGGTTTTGGAAAAATTTAGCGGCGGCCGGTGCGCGCCACCGGCCGGGAACGGGCGGCGGGGCGCTTGGTTTTTTTGTGGTTCTGTCGGCGGTATTCCGTGGGCGTCATGCCGAAGCGGCGCTTGAACATGGCGTTGAACAGGCCGAGGTGCCGGTAGCCGCTGTCCATCGCCACGTTGATGACCTTGGCGTCCGACTCGAGCAGGATCTGGGAGGCCTTGTGCAGGCGCATCTCCGTCTGCTTGGCGCGGAACGACACGCCGAAGTGCGCGCAGAACAGCCGGCTGAAATGTCGCGGGCTGCAGCCGCACGAGCGCGAGAGATCCTCCGGCGAGTTACGGATCAGTTCGTTGTCCACCATCGAGCGGATGAGCTGCTGAAAGCGTTCCGAGGCGGAGGCGAAACGGGCGGACGGCTCGGGCTTGGCGGTGGGCAGCCGGTCCGAGAGAATCGAGAGCGCGACCTCCAGCATCCGGCAGCGCTGGGTGAGATCATTCGGCGACGTGTCCCCGGCGGCGACGGTGACGAACTCGCGCGCGGCCGGCTCGTTGGCGCGAAAAATCTGCGGCCGGGCCTTGCCGTTGGCGGAGAGGTTCTCCAGGGCGCCGGTTTCCGCCGCCGTGAGGAAGCCGCCGAGCAGCTCCGGGACAAAACCAAAATGGCGCAGCCCCAGATCGCCCAGCCGGCTGGCGCGGATTTCACCCTTCAACTTCGGCGGCACCACGAGGAGGTCACCGGCGTTGAGCTGGTCAGGGCCGCCCGGGACCATCCAGTAGCCGCTGCCGTGCGTCACGCCGATGAAATGCCAGCAGGTGTCGGACACGGGCCAGTCCGTGCCGGCCTTCAAGTCCAGCGTTTCCAGCAGTTGATATTTGGCGAACAACATTCACCGGCAGATTGCGGGTGGATTGTTACGGCCGCATGGCGGTCGGGCTACGATTGCGAGAAGAATCCCCCGCCGGCGGCGGGCCGGCTGGAAAGCGTCGGGGCTTGTCGGGAAATCCGCCTTGGCCGCAGTTCATGCCGCACCGGAGTGCGGTCCATGATTCCACTTCGGAATTCGGCTTAATTTTTCTGCGCGCGCAAATCCACACAGACGAGCTGCCCCTTGCCGCGCGCGAACAGCCGCCCGTCCGCCAGCGCCGCGTGGGAGCGCGATTCAAACGGCAGGATTTGCGCGCGCGCCCGCACGGTGAATTTTTCCGGCGCCGCATCGGCCAGCAGGAGTTCGCCCTTCTCGGTGAGAAGCAGCAGGTGTCCGCCGGCCACGAGCAGGGTGCCTGCGCCAAAGCCATCCTCGCTCCAGCGCACTTTGCCGGTCTTCCACTCGACGCAGCGCAGGTGGCAGCCTTGTTCCTGCCGGCCATGGAAGCCGTAGAGCAGGCCCTCGTGCGGCACGCTCGTCGCGTAATGGTTCGAGAGCACGTCGTCGCCGCTCCAGATTTTTTCCGGCTCCGGCTCGGCGTAACGCAGCAGCGCCGCGCCCGCGCCGTAGCTGGCGGAAATGAAAATGCGGTCGTCCACCACCAGCGGCACGGCGGCGCTGACCGACGCGCGGATGGCCGGCTTCCACGGAAATTCCCACAGGACTTTGCCATCGGCCGGCGCGAGCGCGACCAGTCCGTCGCGCGCGAAGACCAGCACACGCCGTTTGCCACCGAACGTCGCGGCGACGGGCGACGAATAGCTTGCGCCTTCCTCGGTCGCCTTCCACCGCACCTGGCCGGTCTCCTGGTCGAAGCCGACAATGCCCGCGCCGCCGCTGCCACCGAGATTCAGGATCACCACGCCGCCTTCGACGAGCGGCGAGCAGGCCATGCCGAAATATCCGTGGTCTGTCCCGAAATCTTTTTTCGTGTCCACGTTCCAGATTTTTTTGCCAGTCGCTAGTTCGAGGCAATGCAGCGCGCCTTCCGCGCCGAACGTGTACACTTTTCCGCCCGCGATGACCGGCGTGGCGCGCGGGCCGTTGTCGAAGCCGTGGCCGTCTTGGTAGCGGGTGGGGTGGGGGAATTTCCAGAGGGTCACGCCGTTCGTGGCGTTGAGGCACTCGACAATTTCCTCGTCGCCGACGCGGTGGAACAGAATCACCTTGCCCGCCGCCGTGACCGCGCCGCTCCAGCCCGTGCCGGTTTTGCGCTGCCAGACGACGGGCGGGCCGTCCTTGGGCCAGGTGGTGGCGAGGTTGGTTTCGGTGGAGACGCCGTTGCGGGCGGGGCCGAGGAACTGCGGCCAGTCGGCGGCGTGGGCGGAGCCGGCGAGCGCGAGCAGCAGCAGAAGGCGGAGAAGTTTCATGGCGGTGATTATCCTTGGCGAACGCGCCGAGGCAAATGGTTTTGTCCGCGTTTCGCTTCGGTTTATGGAAAGCGGCCTCGCCACGTCACCCGCTCCGGAGCTTCGGCCAGTACCAGGCCAGCAGGACGGCGATCAGCACCAGCACCACGATCAACCACAGCCAGCGCACGCCCGGCGGCTTCTCGCGCTGCGGGCCGAACTCGTCCTTCACGAATTCGTCGTAATCAAACTCCTCGTCCGGCAGATCGAGCCGGCTGGAATGCGCGCGGTCGGACCAGCCGGTCGCTTCGTCCGAGCCGCAGCCGGGGCAGCACTTGGCGCGGGGCGGGACGGCTGCGCCGCAGTTGGGGCAGGTTTCAGGAGTCATGGAAATAGGGCGTGGGGCGTGAAGAAGTTCCTGTTTGAATTTCACGCCCCACGCCCCACGTTTCATCCCATCCCGGCGTATTCTTCGTCGGTCTTCAGATTGATTCCCATCAGGACGTAATCGTGAGTCACGGCCTGCATGTCTTTCACGTAGTCTGGCAGGCGCAACAGCGTGCTGAAGCCGAGCAGGCTGAAGACCTTGATCGCCGCCGTCTGATCGCCGATGAACTCCGCCTCGATTTTTTCCAGGCCGATGTGTTTTGCGATGTCCATGATTTCATGCACCAGGGCGCTG
>CANMZY010000048.1:0-13652 GCA_947502425.1 Verrucomicrobiales bacterium | reverse complement strand
GGAGGAATGCTGGTGCAGGAGTTCCACTTTCAGGTGGTTCGGCCACCAATCGCGGTTCGTGGTCGGGAGGCTGGCACCTTGGTTGAAGGGGCATTTGGCTTCGTTGGACATGTGTTTTCCTTTTGGCTTGGTTGAATTGAATTTTGGTTGTCGGTAATCGGATGTTCGCCTGTGGTCACCATGACTTCAAACTGCGTGGTCACAAACCATAAACGTATTTTGATTTCATCCCAGTGAATCAATTGGGGAGCAATTATTGAAATACTTTCTTCCTGTCGATACGATAGGCACTGCCTATGGAACTGCAACAACTTCGCTACGTGGTCGCGGTGGCGCGGACGGGGAATTTCTCCCGTGCCGCGGAACAGTGCCACGTGGCGCAGCCTTCGCTCAGTCAGCAAATCCAGAAGCTGGAAGATGAACTGGGCGAGCGCTTGTTCGACCGGATGAAACGCGAGGCGAAACTCACGTCGCACGGCGAAGCCTTCCTCCGTCGCGCCGTGCGCATCCTCGAAGAAGTGGATGCGGCGAAACGCGAGGCGACCGAGGCGCAGAATCTTTTGCGGGGCACGCTGACGATCGGCGTGTTGCCGACCATTGCGCCGTATTTGCTCCCCGAGGTGATGGCGGCGTTCACGGAGAAGTTTCCAGGCGTGGCGATGGTGGTGCAGGAGGACACGACCGCGAATTTGCTCAAATTGTTACTGGCCTGTGAGATTGATTTTGCGCTGGCCAGCCTGCCGATCCGCGACGAGCGGCTCGAAGTGCGTGAGCTGTTTGCCGAGGAGCTGTTGCTCGCACTGCCGCCCGGACATCCATTGACGCGCAAACGCACGGTGAACGCGTCCGACCTGGAACGCGAACGGCTGATCGTGATGAAGGAAGGCCACTGCCTCGGGCAACAAGTTCTGAACTTCTGCGACCGGCGCGACTTGCATCCCAATATCACCTTTCGCAGCGCGCAACTGGAAACAATTCAGGCGCTCGTGTGTGCCGGGATGGGGCTGTCCCTGATTCCCGCGATGGCTGCCCACTTTGGGCGCGGCGACCGACTTGATTACCGTTCCCTGACATCACCCAGGCCTGAACGCATAATTGTTGCTGTCTGGCCCAAACCGCGTCCACCTGGCCGCGCGGCCGGCGAGTTCCTGAAGCTGGCGACCGCGTGGGCCAAGCAGCCTCAACGCTGAAAGCACCGCCGCTCGGCACGCACGAGTGGTTCATCGGCTTTCTCATCGAGTCCCGCGCCTGCGGGACGGGCAACTTGCCGCTCTGGCTCACGCCGGATCAGGTGCGCGTCATCACGCTCAACGACGACGAAGCGCTGATCAACTACGCCAAGCCCATCGTGGGCGAACTGCGCGCGAACAGGGTCCGCGTGGATGCGGATTTCAGCGCGACGCCGTTCAAGGCGAAGATTTCCAGCGCGGAACAATTGCGCGTCCATCCCCCAGTCGCGGGACTGGTCATCGGCGGTCGCGACATGGAAGGCGGCGGGTGAGCGTGCGTCTCCACCACGGCGGCCCGCCAGGCGCGATGCCGAAGGGGGAGGTTGTGGCGGAGATTCTGGCGAGCATCAAAGAGCGGAGGGCGTGAGCGGAGCGCGGGGCATTGCTCCGCCAGCCTTCGTTCTCGCCAATGGCCCGGCGTTCTGCTCCACTCGCGTCCGGCCAAAGACAACTCCGGTGCGACCCATGACGTTTATGAAAAAACTCTCCGCCTGTTTCCGCCTTCGCCTTGCCCTCGCGCTGCTGGCCGAGCTCGCGTTCGCGGCTCCGGGGCTGCGCGCCGCCACCGTGGTCCATAATCTCACCGCCGCCTCGGGCACGGAGGAAAATCTAAACGCCGCCGGTCAGTCTGCGGCCCACGCTTTCACCACCGGCGCATCCGCCTTCGCGCTGGAGTTCATCTTCGTGCGCATGACGGCCAGCGTGAATGGCAGCGTGCGGTTGAAACTCTGGTCCGGCTCCGGCGGCGTGCCCACCACCCTCGTCGAGGACTTGGGCGCGATGACCGTCGGCGGCGCGACTGCCTTCAACTACTCCCGCACCTCCACCAACAAGCCCGCGCTTGCGCCCAACACCCGTTACTGGGTTTCCGTGCATCAAGTTTCCGGCAGCCTCAATTGGCTCATCTCCAATTCCACTAACACCACCGCCCTCGGCCCGATGCTGGACAATCAGGCATTTTCTAACAACGACGGCGCTTCGTGGTCCGGCTACACGCAGGCCGACAGCCACCTGCCGGCGCGGATGTTGATTCTCGTCACGCCGCCGGGTTTCGAGAAGTTCATGGCGGAGATTGCGGAGCCGGTGCCGTCCTTCGATTCACCGCCCGTGCCGGTGACGCCTGCCGATATTGAGAACCTTCTCGCGGTCGCTCCGAGCTACGGCATTGAGATTCTCCCGCCGCCGCATTGAGTGTCAGTCTCCATGGCGGATAATTTTTACATCGGTCAGCGGTGGATCAGCGAGAGCGAACCGGAACTCGGGTTGGGCGCAGTCCTGCGCACCAGCCCGAGAACCGTGACGATGCATTTCGGGGCCAGCACCGAGACGCGTGAATATGCCCGCGACAATGCGCCTTTGCAGCGCGTGCGCTTCCGTGCGGGGGACATCATCGAGAACCACCATCGCCAGGAGCTCGCGGTGGAATCAGTCGCCGAGCGCGCCGGCCTGATCTGGTACCGGGGCGGGGGACAGGAGTGGTGCGAGAGCGAACTCAATGACACCATCAGTTTCAACAAGCCTGAGGAACGTCTGCTCGCCGGGCAGGTCGATGCGCCCGAGGTTTTCGATCTTCGGCTCGCGGCGTTGACGCATCAGCACCGGCGGCGCCAGTCCGGGGTCCGTGGTTTCACCGGCGGGCGGATCGACCTCATTCCACACCAGCTTTACATCGCCTCCGAAGTGGCGGGACGGCTGGCCCCGCGCGTCCTGCTGGCCGACGAGGTGGGTTTGGGCAAGACCATCGAGGCATGCCTGATTCTGCACCGGCTGCTGCTGACGGGCCGGGCGCAGCGCGTCCTGATCGTCGTCCCGGAATCGCTGGTTCACCAGTGGTTCGTGGAACTGTTGCGGCGCTTCAATCTCTGGTTTCACATTTTCGACGAGGAACGATGCGCCGCCATCGCGGCGGCGAATCCCGAGGCGAACCCGTTTCTCGATGATCAACTCGTGCTGGCCAGCATTGGTCTCTTGACCGGCCACGAGGTTCGTCTGCAACAGGCCCTGGCCGCCGGCTGGGACATGCTCGTGGTCGATGAAGCGCATCATCTGGGCTGGTCGCCGGGACAAGTCAGTCCCGAGTACGCCGTGGTGGAGGCGCTCAGTCGCCGGACGCCGGGACTGCTGCTGCTGACCGCGACGCCCGAGCAGCTCGGCATGGCGAGCCACTTCGCCCGGTTGCGGTTGCTGGATCCGGACCGGTTTCATGACCTCGACGGGTTCATCAAGGAGGCGGACGGCTATCGCGACGTCGCCCGGCTGGCGGAAAAACTTCGGAGCGGAGGAAAGTTTGCGGCCGGCGAAGTGAAGATGCTGGCGCGCATCCTCGCGACGAGCGAGGCAGGCCTTCGGGCGAAGCTGGATCAGATCGACGCCGGGAATGCCGTTGCGGGCCGGGAGTTGATGGATGCCTTGCTCGATCAGCACGGCACCGGGCGCGTCATGTTCCGCAACAGCCGGGCGACGATCAGTGGTTTTCCCAGCCGCCGCGCGCGACTGTATCCGCTGCCGACCTCCGCCGCGCACCCGAAACTGTTCGACGCACTGGCCGCGGAATTCGGCGCTGACACTGATGCCGGCGCAGCGGCCCGCTTCAAGCCGGATTTCTCGAAGGACCCGCGCCTCGACTGGCTGGCCGACCTGTTGCGGAGTCTGGGCGGAGAAAAAGTTCTCCTCATCTGCCGCACCCAGGCCAAGGTCGAGGCGATTGAGGCCGCGCTGCGCCAGCGGCTGAACGTGAAGATGGCGGCGTTCCACGAAGGTCTGCCGTTGGTGCAGCGGGACCGCCATGCGGCGTGGTTCGCCGAGGAGGACGGCGCGCGCCTGCTGCTCTGCTCGGAGATCGGCAGCGAGGGGCGAAACTTCCAGTTCGCGCATCATCTGGTGCTGTTCGATCTGCCGTCCGATCCGGAGCTGCTGGAGCAGCGCATCGGGCGGCTGGACCGCATCGGGCAGGCTTCCGAAATCCAGATCCATGTGCCGTACGTCGCGGGCAGTTCCCAGGAAGTCCTGGCGCGCTGGTATCACGAGGGGCTCAGATCGTTCGAAAAGAATTTGCACGGCGGCCGCGCCTTGCTCGAGCAGTTTGGCGCGCGTATTCTGGACCTCGCGCAGGATTTTCATGAGACCCAGCCGGACTCCGGGGCCGAGTTGGGCAAGTTGATCGACGAAACGCGCGCCGCTCGGACTCTGCTCGCGGCGCGATTGGAGGAAGGCCGGGACCGGCTGCTTGAGCTGAACTCGTTTCGAGCCGAGACCGCCGGCCGGCTGGTGCACGACATTCAGCAGCAGGATGAAGATCATCTGCTGGACGAGTTCATGGTCGCGGTCTTCGACTACTTCTCGATCCACGTCGAGGAGCTGACGCACCGGACGTTTCAACTCGGCTCGGCGGGCGTGTTTGCGGAATCGTTTCCCGGATTGCCCTCGGGTGGGCTCACGATCACGAGTGACCGCAAGCGCGCGCTGTCACGAGAGGATGTCCAGTTCCTGACGTGGGATCATCCGCTGGTCACCGGTGCGCTCGACCTGCTGCTCGGGACGGAAAAGGGCAACAGCAGTTTCGGTTTGTGGCCGGACGCGAAAAGCCCGGGGATTTTCCTCGAAGCGATTTACCTGCTCGAGTGCATTGCGCCGCCGCCCTTGCATGTGGACCGGTTTCTGCCGCCCACGCCGCTGCGGGTGCTGGTGGATCATCGCGGCCAGGATGCCGGGGCCGCCGTCACCACTGAACTGCTCCGGCGGCACCTGAAGGCCGGCGATGCTTTCGCGCTCCTGAATCGGTCCGAGGTGAGGGAGGAACTGCTTCCCGCGCTGCTCGAAAAGGCACAAGCCATCGCCCGTGCCCGGATTCCAAGTCTGGTGGCGCAGGCGCGAAAAGAAATGACCGCGCAGTTGGATCACGAAATCACGCGCCTTCAGGAATTGCAGAAGGTCAACCGCAGTGTCCGCGCCGAGGAGATCGAATTGCTGGTGCAGCAGCGGAGCGCCCTAGACCGGCATCTCGCCGGTGCCCGGCTGCGGCTGGATTCGGTCCGGTTGATCCAGCGCGGGAGCTTGTAACAGGCTGTTCCCCTTGTCACCGCCGCAACCGCCAATAACGCATCGAAGTGGTCATGACGATTTGCGAGGCGAGACGTGTTGTCCACACGGTGCCGCTGAGAATCCAGCCGTTGGTGCCGGACTCGAATGAGCCATTGCCGATCAGATCGTTGCCGGCCGCGTTGGCGACAGCCGCCCCGAGGGAGAGAAGCGTTGCAAGAATCTTCTTAGTCATCACTGAGGAATAGCGCGGGAGGGGCTGGCCGTTACACGAAACCGTGCGGCAGCAGGAATGCCTTAAGCTACGGAGTGATGCGCAGTCGCATGAAACGTCTGTGACCACGACATCATAGCTGCCGGTGTTGCTTGGCTGCACGGCGGGCCAACCGAAGACGTTGCTCGTGGCCCCGACGACATTCTTGCCGCCACGCCGCCCTTGAAACGAAAGCGGCGGCGCATCGGTGGCCGTGACGCTGAACCACGCGGGGAAGCCGTTGATCTGGCTGATGCTTGGTGGCGGCGAGACGATGGTGGGCAGCGCGGCGGGACTGAGAGTGAAGGTGATGACAGCGGCGAATTGCAGCCACGCAAGTGAGGGCATGGACATCTGCTGCCGCAGCGCAGTAAACCGCCGCGTCACCGCGGCAGCCACGGACGCTGGCGATGAAAATTTCATGGGCATATTTTTAGCTCACTTTGCCTAGTCAGGAAAGGCCGGCGCGGACGGGTGACGTGGTTCACCCCCGCCACCTGGCGTCTGCGACGTGTTGCTGCGGACGACTTGCAGCAAGGGACAAGGCCGTTCGAGGCAGCGTCTGCTTTGCCCGCCGCCGCCGATCGGATCAAGCTGGACTCGTCCGCGGGGTTTAGCCGGCATAGCTACTTGGAGCCGGTCTTGATTTCGACTTCGTTGAAGCCGAGCAGGCGCAGCAGGCTGGCCAACTGCAGCCGGGCGCGTTCGTCGGCCTCCTTCAAAATGTCGCCCTGGCGCGCGGTGCGTTGGATGTCCGTGAGCGCCTGCCGCCGCGCAGTTGTTTCCAGATCTTTGTCGAAACTGCGCAGCAGGCCGGTCTTCTGGTCGATCACCTGGGTCTCTTTTTCCACGAGGTAGGCGTCGGTCAGCGTGGCCCTGGGAAGACTGATCGTGATTTTCTGACCGGAGACTTTGATGTCCCCGTCCTTGAGCAGGGAGAGATCGACGCCGGCCTTCACCACCCCATGAGCCAGCAGGACAATGCGGTTCTCGCCGATTGGAATGAGGCCGACATATTTTGGATCTTCGAGGATGACGACTTTTTCCAGGACGTATTTGACGGTGACCAACTGAGAAAGGCCCTGCACCTGCTGGATGATGGTGGCGGTGTTGAGGGCGCGCGGCGCGGCGGAACGGTTCAGGAGGAAGGGCACCAGCTTGGCGAGAAATATTCCCGCCGCAATGAGCAGCGCGGCGGCGACGGCGATGACGGCCACACGTTTTCGAGTCATGGCGCGATGATGAAGCGGCGGGTGCGGGGCGCAAGACGGAAACTTTCGGACCGGGCAGGGTGGGATGACAGAGCAAAAAAATCCCGGCGTCTTTTGCAAGACCCCGGGCATGAAAACGAAGTTGAATCAGACGTTGTAGGTGCTGCTGGAAACGTCACCGCCGCGGCCGGTCCAGTTGGTGTGGAAGAATTCGCCGCGCGGCTTGTCGATGCGCTCGTAGGTGTGCGCACCGAAGTAATCGCGCTGCGCCTGGAGCAGGTTCGCGGGCAACACTGCGGAACGATATTGATCGTAGAACGCCAGGGCAGTGCTGAAGGCGGGAACGGGGATACCCTTCTTGGCGGCAGTGGCGACGATGTTGCGCCAACCTTTCTGCGACTTCTTGATCTCGCCACGAAAGAAATCATCGAGCATCAGGTTCGAGAGCTTAGGATTGTTGTCGTAGGCTTCCTTGATCTTGCCGAGGAAACGCGAGCGGATGATGCAGCCGCCGCGCCACATGAGGGCGATGCCGCCGTAGTTGAGGTTCCAGCCGTATTCCTTGGCCGCCGCGCGCATGAGCATGTAGCCCTGTGCGTAGCTGACGATCTTGGAGGCGTAGAGCGCGAGGCGGATGTCTTCGATGAAGGCTTTTTTCTTTTCGGGATTCGCGGCGATGCTGGTGAGGGCAGGGCGGGGGCCTTTCAATTTACGGGCGGCCTTGACGCGCTCATCTTTCAACGCGGAAACGCAGCGGGAATAAACCGCCTCGGCCATGAGCGTGATGGGGATTCCCAAATCCTGCGAGTTGATGACCGTCCATTTGCCGGTGCCCTTCTGGCCGGCGGTGTCGAGAATCTTGTCCACCAGCGGCGAGCCGTCCGTGTCTTTCTTGGCGAGAATGTCACGGGAGATTTCGATGAGGTAGGAGTCGAGATCGCCCTTGTTCCATTGGGCGAGGACGTGGTGCATCTCGTCGGCGCTCAAGCCGAGGCCGTTCTTCATGATGTTGTAGGCCTCGCAGATGAGCTGCATGTCGCCGTATTCGATGCCGTTGTGGACCATCTTCACATAGTGACCCGCGCCGCCTTCGCCGACCCAGTCGCAGCAGGGCACGTTGCCTTCGACCTTCGCCGAGACTCCCTGAAAAATTTCCTTCACAAACGGCCACGCCTTGGGCGAGCCGCCGGGCATGATCGACGGACCTTTGCGCGCGCCTTCTTCGCCGCCACTGACGCCGGTGCCGATGTAGAGCAGCCCTTTGCTCTCGCAATATTTCACGCGACGGCTGGTGTCGTCGAAGAGCGAGTTGCCGCCGTCGATGATGATGTCGCCGGGTTCGAGGTGGGGGAGGAGCTGCTCGATGAATTCATCCACGGGCTTGCCGGCCTTGACGAGCATCATCACGCGGCGGGGGCGCTTGAGCTTCCCGACCATCTCCTCGATGGAGTGCGCGCCGAGCACCTTCGTGCCCTTGGCCTCCTTGGCGAGAAAATCGTCCACCTTGGCGGTGGTGCGGTTGTAGGCGACGACGGTATAGCCGTGGTCGTTCATGTTGAGGATGAGGTTCTGGCCCATGACGGCCAGGCCGATCAATGCGATGTCGCCGGTTGGTTCCATAGAGTTAATTTTAAGTTTCCTGAAAAGTGAGGGGCCACGATACAAAAGGGGCAGGAGGGTGCGAGAAGTTTTTTGCGGGAGGGTGAACCGTGGGTGCATCTCAGTTAATGGCAGGGCCGTTTGATCGTCGTCGTGTTCGTGGCCCACCGGACCCCGCAGCTTTTCACCCTCACCCCGGCTCCCTTCCTCCGAGGGAGGGAGATGCTGCGCCGCCACCCCGTGCCCTTGGAGACATCGGGCTGACGAGACGCGAACATGCGGCCCCCTCGCCGAGCGGGAGAGGGCCGGGTGGACGCTTTTCCTCTCGACACCCCGGCGGACAGATCCAAATGTCCTTGCCAATGATCGCGCGCATCACCCTCGAAATTGCGCTCCGCAAGGAGTTCGATTACGCCATCCCGCCGGAGCTGGCGAGCCGCGTCGAGGTCGGAGCGCGCGTGAAAGTTCCGTTCGGCCCGCGCCAGGTGACGGGCATCGTCACCGCGCTCGTCGAGGAATCGACGCACACGAATCTCCGCTCCATTCTCAAGGTCATCGGCGCGCAAAGTCCGGTCACGCCCAAGGTGCTGCGGTTGGCGCGCTGGATCGCGGATTACTATTGCTGCGCGCCGGAGATCGCGCTCAAGAGCGTCCTGCCGGATTCCGTCCGCAAGGAGAAGGAAGGCTGGCGCGAGCGTCTGCATGTCCGCGTGGCGCCCTTCACTGGTGAACTGCCCAAGCTCACCAAGCGCCAGGTGGAGGTCTGGAACATCATCGAGGAGTGGCGCGAGCTTTCGCTGACGCGGCTGCTCGAACTGTCCGGCGCGACGACCGAGACCGTGCGCAAGCTGGAGGACAAAAACCTCGTGACCATCGCGCCGGAAATTTCCGAACGCGACCCCTACGCGCTCGAACAAATCCTCCCGACGCAATCGCTGGAGATGAACGCGGAGCAGGCACTGGCGCTGGAGAAGATCATTGCCAAGATGGGCGAGGTGAGCGCGGAACGCGGAACGTGGAACGCGGAAGCGGCGGCGCAAGGCTCCGCACTCCGCGTTCCGCGTTCCGCGTTTCTGCTCCACGGCGTGACCGGCTCCGGCAAGACCGAGGTTTATTTGCAGGCCATCGCCCACGCGCTGGAGCAGGGGCAGGGCGCGATTGTGCTGGTGCCGGAAATTTCCCTGACGCCGCAGACGGTCGAGCGGTTCAAGGCGCGTTTCAGTTCGGGCAAATTGCAGACGCTCGTGGCGGTGCTGCATTCGCATCTCTCGGCGGGCGAACGGCACGATGAGTGGCACAAGATTCGCCAGGGCCGGGCGCGCATCGTCATCGGGGCGCGCTCGGCGATCTTTGCGCCGGTCGATCCGCTGGGCTTGATCATCGTCGATGAGGAGCACGAACATTCCTACAAGCAGGAGGAGGCGCCCCGCTATCATGCGCGCGATGTGGCGGTGGTGCGCGGCCAGATGGAGGGGGCGGTGGTGGTGCTCGGCTCGGCCACGCCGTCGTTGGAGAGTTTTTACAATGTCAAAAAGGGCAAGTATGCGCTGCTCGAAATGCCCACGCGCGCCGATCACAAAAAAATGCCGGTGGTGCGCGTGGTGGACATGCGCGCGGAGGGCCGCAAGCAAAAGGGCACGCCGATTTTTTCCGAGCAGTTGAAGGAGGCGATCACGCAGCGTCTCGAACGCCGCGAGCAGACGATGCTTTTTCTCAACCGCCGTGGTTACTCCACTTCGTTGCAATGTCCCAAGTGCGGTTACGTGGCCGAGTGTCCGAACTGCTCCGTCTCGCTGACCTATCATCGCGCGAAGCAAAAGCTCTGCTGCCACATCTGCGGCCATGATGCGCCGGCCCCGAACGTCTGCCCGGACGCGAAGTGCCGCAACCCGGCCATCCGCTACGCTGGTCTCGGCACCGAGAAGGTCGAGGCGACGCTGGCCAAATTGTTTCCGCACGCGCGGGTCAGTCGCATGGATTCGGACGCACTGAAAAGGAAGGATGATTTCCGGCGCATCCTCGGCGACTTCAAGACCGGGAAGATCGACATCCTGGTGGGCACGCAGATGATCGCAAAGGGGTTGCACTTTGAGAACGTCACGCTGGTCGGCGTCATCTATGCGGACCTGAGTTTGCACATGCCGGATTTCCGCGCGGGGGAAAGGACGTTTCAACTGCTGACCCAGGTCGCGGGCCGCGCCGGACGCGGCGACGTGGAGGGGGAGGTGTTCGTGCAGGCGTTCACGCCGTTTCATCCGGCGATCCAGTTCGCGCGCCGCCATGACTTCGCGGGATTTTACGAACAGGAGATGGAATTTCGCGAACAGCTTCAGTATCCGCCAATCTCGCGCGTGGCCCTGCTGACCTTGAAAGGGCGCAACGAGGAAAAGGTGCGGCTCACCGCCGAGCACGCCCGGCGCGAACTGGAGAAGTCGCTGGCCGCATTGCGCGAGGTGCTGATCGCCGGCCCGGCCCCCGCGCCGCTGGCCCGTGCGGAAACTTTCTACCGTTATCAACTCATGCTACGAACGCGGCAAATGCCGAAGTTGAGCCAGGCGCTGACGAAGTTTGTGGAGACCGTGAGCCTGCCGGAGGATGTCAACCTCGCGGTGGACATTGATCCGGTGAACCTGTCGTGAGGCGGCGCATCCGGTGGAAAAAAAAGGCGTCCACGAGGGACGCCTTCAAGAAAACTTTCCGGGATCATCGGCCGTTGGACGGCTTGAGAACGATCTCGACGATTTCGCCGGGAATAAGATCTAGTCCCGGCGGAATGGTGAGGGAGAGAGGCAGGCCGACTTCGGGAATTCGGGCGTTGGCCGGCGGGAGCAGCACGGGATCGACGAGTTCCATCTGGGTGCCGACCACGGTGATGGTGGCCACGTGGGAGTTGCGCTGGAAGCTGGTGCGGCGCACCTGGACGGTGTCGCCAACCTTGGGCCGCACATTTACGGGCTGCCGGATATAGGCCACGATGCGCCGGGGTTGGTTGCCGCTGATGATCACGAGCGGCACGCCGGGGAGGATTTTTTCACCGGGTCGCGCGTTGATCACGGTGATCATGCCGTCCATCGGGGCGGTGAGGATGGTGGGCTGGTTGTTCTCCCGTATTTTTTTCTCTTCCGCTTCGACGGCCGCCAGGACCGAGAGGCTGTTCGTGGTGGTGGGGCGGAGGGTGGGGAGGGTGCGCTCTTTGTCTTCAAGAAATTTGACCTCGTCGGCGACGGTCACCTGGAGAGCTTCCAATTTCGTTTTGGCCACATCGTAAGCATCTTGGGAAATGAAGGCGATGGGCTTGGCGTGGAAGAGATCCTCGGCGCGCTTAAAATCAGCTTCGGCCTGGCGAAGATTGACGCGGTTGACGGCGTGCTGGATTCGATCGCTGAGGAGGGAGAGGCGGACGCCTTGGTATGAAATAAAATTCCGTTCCTCGTCCGTCACCATGCGAGCGCGCATTACATCGAGGTCCTTTTTCATGGCGTCGATGGAGGCCTGCAAGAATGCGGGACTGACGGTGCCGATCTGGCCGATGACCTGCCCGTTGGTGACCATCTGGAAGCGCTCGACCTTGAGTTCCTGAAGCGTGCCCGCGACCGTGCTGCTGACATTGGCGTGCAGCGACTCGACCGCGCCGACGACATTGGAGGGCGCCACGTAGCGCGACCACATCAGGACAATGCCGGCGACGACCGCGCAGAAGGTCACCATCGGCAGAACCTGAATGCGGAACTCGCGGAAGCGCTGGGCGGGCGGCGTGGGGATGGGAGGTAATTTGTCCATGACTTAAACTTCGGATTCGTCCTCGGCCTGCATGCTGGTCACGCGGGACACGCCGGTGGTGGAGCGCAGTTCGGTGAGCAGATCTTCCGCGCGCTTGGTGTCGCGCAAGAGCAGGCGGTAGGAGAGGTCGGTGCCTTCGTAGCCTTCGTGGGAACGCTGACTGGCGCAATGGCTGCGCCGGCTGTGCCGTTGGAGGGCGCGGGCCAGTTCCGGGAGATCGGCCAGCGGACGGGACCAGTGCAGATTGACGATCAAATCGTAACGATGCCGGCTGCCGAAGGCGGTCGTCCACAGGTAGAGCATGCCGACCGCCGTGACCAGACAGCCGATGACGGCCGTGGGATATTTTTGCGTCCCGCAGGCCATGCCGATGACCAGCACGATGAGCACGTAGGTGGTGTCGAGCGTGTCGCGCAGAATGTTGCGGAACCGGACGATGGCGAAGACGGCCATCATCCCAAAGGCGGTGAGGATGTTGTTGGCGAGCACGCCCATCACCAGCGAGACGATGGTGGGCATGATGATGAGCGAATTGACGAAGGAGCGGGAATAGGAAAGGCCGGAGTGGGTCAGCATGTAAACCCAGGCGATGACATGCCCGCAGGCGAAGGCCAGCAACAGCCCCAGAACCAAGGCCGGAACATTGGTCGGCGCTGTGCCGTAATCACCATTAAAAAACGATTCCATCATACGCAGTCAATCATCATGCTTTTGCCACCGGCTTCAGGCCTGGGAGCGTGGTGGCAACACGCTTCCACCCTTTCGGCCAAAGAGTCATTCCACCGAAGTCAGATTTAAGTTCTGTTTTGTCCCGGACAAAGACAGAACGCAAGCGTCAAAAAACTTCGCGCGGTCGGTTTTGATACTTGTCACCTAATTGTCACCTGCTTGTCAAGCGTCGCCCCTGGCTTTTGTCGCAGATGCGCCCCAAATCATCCCGCGATCCAACTTGGCGCTGTCCATCGCCGGGCGGCGGTGTTAATGGTTTACCACCCAAATTATGCGCGCGTTCATTTTTACCACGACCCGGATCCGGGCGGCCGGTCTGCTCGTCGTGCTGGCCGCCTCGTGGCTGCTTCCTTCCTCCCAGGCCGCCGATTTTGTCAATTATCCCGACCTCGGTCTGCGCCTGCAGCGGGGCTTTCGCGTCTCGCTATACGCGGACAGCGGACTGGCCAACGACATCTACGCGATGACACTCGATGCGCGGGGGCGCGTCGTGGTCACCAGCGCGGGCTACATCAAAACCCTCCTCGACACCGATGGCAACGGCGTGGCGGACAGCGCCAAGATCTTTGCCACTCCGGCGCAGGGCGGCATGGGCCTGTGTTTTGACGGCACGTCGCTGTTTTACTCCGGCGACGGCTGGCTCTCGCGTTACGACGACCGGAATGGCGACGGCCAGGCCGATGGTCCGCCGGAAAATTTGTTTCCGCTCGGCCTGGGCGAGCACGGCGGCCACGCGATTCGCAAAGGCCCGGACGGCTGGTGGCATCTCATTGGCGGCAACGACACCGGCTTCGACCGCCGCCATGTCACGCT
>CANMZY010000047.1:0-13916 GCA_947502425.1 Verrucomicrobiales bacterium | reverse complement strand
AGCACGTGGGGGAGGCGGATGGGCGCGGGCACGGCGGTGTCGATGAGCGTGTCGAGCGACATGAAGCCGCAGGTTTCCAGCATCGCGCGGGCTTCGGCGGCGTCCGGCCCGATGTGGCGGGTGACGAAACGGTCGGTCGAAGCCAGCGGGTCGGGAGCGGAAAGCGGGGCGGGCATCATATTTTTTTCGGCGAACGAGCGTGCGGTCGTTTCTGACATGCGGGGAAATTAGGGAGCGAGACCGGCAAAGCAAGCTGGGATTTGTTCGGCACCTGAAAAAATGGAAAGCGCGAACGGGAGGGTTCGCGCTTTCGATCAAGGTCGTGGTGGCAATTATTTTTTACCGCGCCGGAAACGCCCTTTGAACGTCAGTTCCGCGATGCCGGACTTATCGAGTTCACCCAGGCCGGCCTTCACCATTTTGGAATACTGCTGGTACGCGGCCTTCGCCAACGGCAGGTCGAGCTTTTGATCCTTCGCCACGCTCAGGGCGATGCCGGAATCTTTCGCGGCATGCGCGGCGGAGAAAAAGCAGGAGTGGTCGCGGTTGACCATGTCCTCGCCGTCGGTGACGAGCACGCGGCTGTTCGCGCCGGTCTGCGAAAAGATTTCCATGAGCATCTTGAGATCGAGGCCGAGCGCCGCGCCGAGGCCGAGGCCTTCGGCGAGACCGGCGGTGTTGATGTTCATCACCATGTTGACGAGGGCCTTCACATTGGCGGCCTGGCCGGACTTGCCGACGTAGCGGAGCAGCTTGCCGCCGTCGCTGAGTCGCGCCAGCAGCGGCTGCACGCGGTCGAAGGTGGCGCGGTCGCCGCCGATCATCAGATAGAGCGTGCCCTGCCGCGCTTGGTTGATGCTGGAGGCCATGCAGGCTTCGAGCGAGCGGGCCTTGGCCTTCCTGGCGAGCTTCTCGACTTCGATGTGAACCTTCGGCGTGATGGTCGCGCAGTTGATGAAGGTTTTGCCGGCGGCGCCCTTCAGGAGATTGTCCGCCTTGTTCGTGTAAATGTTCCGCATCGCGGCGTCGTCCGTGACGACGGTGATGATGACCTCGGCCAGCGCGGTGACGCGGGCGAGGGTCGGGGCGGCTTCGCAGCCGAGTTCGCGCGCTAGGTCCACGGCGGACTGCGAGCGCACGTCAAAGACGGCGGTCACGGTGTGACCCACTTCCTTGAGGCGGCGGGCCATGTTGGCTCCCATGCGACCGACTCCGACGATTCCAATTTTTTGCGACATAATTTTCAGGGTTGATTGATGGTGGTGATTGTAAGGCGGGACAGAGAAAAATTACAGAGATTTCTCCTCAATATTTACAACTTTTTAAATTCCGGGAAAAAAGGATTGTGCGCCTTCTCCTCGCCGACTGTGGTCAGCGGGCCGTGGCCAGGGCAGAGGATGGTCTCGTCCGCCAGCGTGAGAATTTGCTTCCGGTTGTTGGCCAGCGCGTCGGTGAAGGAAACCGCTCCGCCGCCCATGGAGCCGGCGAAGATGGCGTCGCCGACCACGGCCACCGGACGGTCGAGTCCGGAGATGACAAAGGTGATGCCGCCGATGGAATGGCCCGAGGTCTGGCGCGACCCGATCTGTAGGCCGCCCAGTGTGAAAGTTTTGCCGGCGGAAAAACTCTCCGCGCCCGGCGTTGGCTCGAGGGCGCAGACAAAAGCGGAAGCACCGGTCTCCTGTTTCAACCGCGCCAGATCGGTGATGTGGTCAATGTGCGTGTGGGTGAGCAGAATCAATTTGATCTTCAGCCCCTTCGCCTTGGCGAGTTCGAGCATCGGCCCGCAGATCGCGCCGGTGTCGAAGGCCACGGCCTCCCGGGTCTTGGGATCCCAAACGAGGTAGCTGTTTACCGTCATGTCTTCGTAGGGCGTGTTGAACTGGGCTAGTCCCTCGACGGCGAAGGGGCCGGGCCGCCATGCCTTCAGCGCGCTCGTGACCAAGGCGTCTTGGCCGAGCTGCAACGCGCCGGCCAGTCGCCGCAAAATTTCCTCCTCCACTGCGCCCGATTTCACGCGCCCTAGATCGGCGACGGTCACGCCCGCGCGCGTGGCGAGCTGCTCGTCGGCCAGCATGAGGCCGCGCTGGGCCTTGCCGAGAATGTCCGTGAACGTGTCTTCCAGAGGAATCATTGTCATGGGGCGACGTTAGAAAATTTTGCGGGGGCCGCGCAAGCAACAATGCGGCGGGGGGGCGGAGAATAAGGCGTACGCTCTGGAAAAGTTTGTGGCCCGATCCGGGCGGCGGGACGCGCGCCATCTGCGACAGACGGGACCTCCGCCGCGACGAGGCTGGTGAGAACTGCCGGTCAATTCCAGGCCGGATCGTCCGGGCCGTCGGCGAGGAGTCGGTATTGCCAGCCTTTTTCCTTGAGAATGGCCGGCCACAATTTTTCCGGTTCGAGGTTGAAGACCAGATCGAGCGAAGCAGGATGCGTCAGCCAGGTTCCGCGTTTCATTTCCGCGTCAAGCTGGCCGGGACTCCAGCCCGCGTAGCCGGCGAAAATTTTCACCTGCTGCGACTGCGAGAAGGATTCGCCCAGTTCCAGCAGCGCATCGAGCGAGTTGCCGAGGCTGAGATTGGTCATCACGTTGGCGTCGGGCAGGAAGGTGTCGGTGTGCAGGTAGCTCAGGGCCTGGGGCTGGACGGGGCCGCCGAGGAAGAGCGGCTGCTGCTTGAGGACGGCGGGGAGGTCGACCACGAGCGCGTCGCCGACCTTGTTTTCCGCGGAGCGGTTGAGGACGAGGCCGAAGGCGCCTTCCGCGTCGTGCTGGCAGATGAGCAGGACGGTGCGGTGGAAATATGAGCCTTGCAATTTACCGTTGTCCAGCAGCAGTTGGCCTTTCAGCGATTTGTGTTCCATAGCCCTTCGGCGCCAATGTGAGCCAGACCTGCCCGGCTGACAATCTCGTTTACACTTTTGGTATGTCGAAAATTGCTATTCTCATTCTGCTGGCGCTGGTGCTGGTTGGCACCGGGTGCAAGAACCGGCCGGGCAGCCGCGAGTTCATTCCGAGCAAGTGCTGGGTGCCGAACTGAACGGGCCGGTGGTGCGTGGCGGTGAATTGATCTCACGTTTCGAGAAAGATTGCGACCTGATCCGGGCGGCGGGACGCACGCCCTCCACGGTAGGCGAGGACGCCCGCCGCCACGAGGGAAAATCATTTTCCACGGGAGCAATTTCCAGGCGGCGTTGTCCAATCCTTTGCGAAATCAAACCGGCATGAAGCCTTCAACCATCCTTTCCGCCCTCGCGCTGGTGCTCGTCAGTGAAATGCGCACCAACCAAAAGATCGCCGACGCCCTGCGCGGGCCGGCCGTAGCCGACGCCACCGAGCCAGGGGCGTCCAGCGGTTCGGAATTGCGCGACGCACGAAACGATCTGAAACGCGCGCGCCTGGAGCTTGCCGCCGCCGAGCAGCCCATCGTCGGCCTCGCCGCGCGGGTCAATGCGCTGGAAGGCCAGTGGCAGGCGCTGTCGGAGTAGGTTGCGGGGTGTCGGGGTCAATCGGAACGAAGCGGGTGGCCATGCTTTTGCAGATGATCCCGCCGCGAAAAGATTTTCATAAATCGGAACTTTTCTAAGTCCGACAGGCTGCTAGCGGGGACATTCCCACGGCCTGGCCGCCACGCGAACAGGACGGGGCCGAAGAATGGTTGAAGCTGGATTACGAAAAAGTGACGAACCTGGCCGAGGTGCGTGTCCGCGAAACCTACAACCCCGGCGCGGTCAGCAAGGTCACGGCGTTTCTACCCGACGGTCGCGAGGTCACGATCTTGGAAGGGGTGGAGCCGGTGGATCGCCGGTTCGTCGTGCCGTATTCGCTGCAGGCGAGCAGCGCGAAGGCCTATCTAGACACGCGGCGCGTGCCGGGCTGGAACGAGATCGACGCGGTGGAACTAATCGGGCGCAACAGCTCGCGGTAGTGGGCGAAGAAAGCGTCCGCCATCAGCACCTTTGCGGGGCCGGGCGGAAGGGGCCTGACGGACCGGAGTTTGAAAAACCTCCGGTAAAGCCGCCCGGCCGGCGGCGTCACTTTTCCGCGAGAAATTTCTCCACCTTCTCCGCGAGGTTGGCGCGGCCGTTCATGTCGCGCAGCACGCCCTTCTTGTCGATCAGCCACATGGCCGGGATGGAGTTGATGCCGTATTCCTGGCCGATCTTGTTGCCCCAGCCGAGGCCGTCGAAGTATTGCACCCAAGGCATTTTCTTGTCGGTGGTGAACTGGGTGAGCTTCTCCTTCTTTTGATCGAAGCTGATGCCGACGATTTCAAAACCTTTCGAATGCAGTTTTTCGTAAACGCCCATGATCTCCGGCAGTCCGGCCACGCACGGTCCGCACCAGGTCGCCCAGAAATCCACCAGCACCACTTTTCCCTGCATCTTGGTGAGATCGACCTTGGTGCCGTCCACGGCGGTGAAACTGATCGCGACCGGCTTGCCGATGGCGTCCATTTTTTTCAGGATCGCGAGGGCGCTGCTGCGGGTTTTTTCGGAGGCGGTGGATTCGCTGAGTTCCTTGGCGAGGGCGCGGGCCTTGTCACCATCGGTGTTGCTGGCGACCTCGAGTAGCATGTCGTATGGCTCCGGGCGTTTGGGGAAATCTTTGAGGAGGACGCGGGCTCCTTTTTCAAACTCGGCGAGGATGGCGGGCATGCCTTCCGCTTGTCTGGCCATGGCGGCGCGCGGCACGGCCTCGGCCCGGATTTTGAAGCGTTCGTCGTCGCTGAGTTTGGGATCGCTCAGGCGGGCTTTGAGCAAGTCGTCGAGGCGGGCGGTCAGTTTGGTTTCACCGAAGCGCTGGGCGACGTGGAGCAGTTCGTATTCCTTGGCGCGCGCTCCGGCGGCGCTGCGATGGGCCGGATGTTCGGTGTAAAAGGCCTTCGCCTTGTCGGCCGCCGCGAGGGCGAGTTTGGCGGTGTCCACGCGGAACTTGGCCTCCTCCTCTGGCTTGGGGCGGCTGGTGCGCCACTGTTCCGGCGGCTCAGGAAGCTTGGCGGCGGTGAGGACTTCGAGCCAGGCCTTGTCGGCCGCGAGATCATCGGCGGCCGGGAGGTTCGGCGTCCAGAGGCAGGCCGCAGCGAGGAGGCCGGCCAGGACGGGGCGGTGGAGAAATTTTTTGATCATAATAATAGGTGATGTTTTGCTGGCGGTTCTGTAGCCCGCCGGCGTGGTGCTGGCAAGGAGCATTAAACAAACAGGCGCCGTCATTGCTTCCTGACCGGGTGGAGGCGGACAAACTAAAGTTTGAACTCCAACGGGGACGGCCCGCGCGCGGCGGTCGAGTCCGCGCATCCGCGGGTCCGACGGGAATTAGGCGCGTCGCCCATGACGAAAAACTATCCGCGCGCCCCGCACACTTCCGCCTTGAGCCGCTGCAACACTTTCATCGCGCTGTTCTCGTCGCGGCCAAACCAGTCGTGCAGCCCGGTGTATTCGGCGTAGAGCCGGTCGTAGGTCGGCTTGGTGGCGGGGCGGGGCCGGACGATTTTCGATTCCATCTGCGCCATCCGCGCGGCGGCGGCGGCCAGGTCGGGATGCGCGCCGGCCGCGACGGCGGCGTACATAGCCGCACCGAGCGCGCAGGTCTGTTCGGAGGCGGCGACGCGGATCGGACGGCCGGTTACGTCGGCGTAAAGCTGCATGAGGTGCGGACTCTTTTGCGCCAACCCGCCGCAGGCAACCAGTTCGTCAATGGCCACGCCCGCGCCGGTGAAGGCCTCGATGATCTTGCGGGTGCCGAAGGCGGTGGCCTCCTGCAACGCGCGGTAAATTTCCGCCGGCCGCGTGGCCGTGGTCGCGCCGAGCAGCAGTCCGGACAGACTGGAATCCATCAGCACCGAACGGCAGCCGCTCCACCAGTCGAGCGCGAGCAGGCCGCTCTCGCCGGGCAGCAGCCGCGCGGCTTCCGCCTCCAGAAATTCATACACGCCCAACCCGGCGGCCTGCGCCTCGCGTTCCACGGAGGCGGGCGCGCCGTGGTTCACGTACCACGCGAAGAGGTCACCCACGCCGGCCTGGCCCGCCTCGTAACCCCACCGGCCCGGCACCACGCCATGCTCCACCACGCCGCACATGCCGGGGATTTCATGGCGTTCCTTGCCGAGCAGCAGGTGGCAGGTCGAGGTGCCCATGATCATCACCATCCGGCCCGGCGTGGTGACGCCGCAGGCGGGCACGGCGGCGTGCGCGTCAATGTTGGCGACGGCCACGGACGTGCCTTCGCGCAGGCCGGTGAGCTTGGCCATCTCCGCCGTGAGTCCGCCCGCCCGCGCGCCGGGCGGCAGTAGGGGCGCGGTCATTTTTTCGGCGACGACCCGCTCCAGTTTCGGATGCAGCGCACGGAAAAAGTTTCTGCCGGGATAAGTCCAGCCGCCCTTGCCGTCGTCGCAGACGCGCATCGCCTTGAAGCCGGCGGCGGAGAGCGAGCGCTGTTCCGTGCCGCAGAGCTGCCCGACGAGCCAGTCGCCCGCCTCGATGAACCGCGCCGCCGCATCATAGACTTCCGGCGCGGCGCGGACGGTTTCAAGCAGCTTCGAGAAAAACCATTCGCTCGAATAACGGCCGCCCAGCGCGGTGAGAAACGGCTCGTCGCGTGCCTGGCCGAGCTGGTTGATGGCGTCGGCCTCGGGCTGGGCGGCGTGATGTTTCCAGAGCTTGACCCAGGCGTGGGGATTTTTGCGCCAGCGCCGGTCGAGGCACAGCGGCGTGCCGTCCGCGCGGGCTGGCAGCATGGTGCAGGAGGTGAAATCCACGCCGAGGCCGACGACCTGCTCCGGCTTGATTTTCGCCGCGCGCAACACTTCCGGGATCGTGACCGCCAGCACTTCGAGGTAGTCTGCCGGGTGTTGCAGCGCGGTGGCGGGCGGCAGGCGCAGCTTCTCGCCGGGCAGGTGCGTCTCGATCACGCCGTGGCGGTACGGGTGGACGGCGGTAGCGGCGGCGCGGCCCGTGTCCACCTCGACGAGCAGGGCGCGGCCCGAGAGCGTTCCGAAATCGAGGCCCAAGACGTGGCGTTTGGAATTTCGTGCGGACGGGCGCGGGGCTTTCATGACGAGGAGTTTTGCAAAAGGATTTTGGAGGGCAAGAGAAAACAAATTTCATCCGCGCCCGGACGCCCCGCGTGCGTAGCTATGCCGGGCCGAAGCCATGCCGGAGCATGAACCGCAACGGCTCGCCGACATTATTTAAACTTTTGTAACGGACTTGTGATTTAATTGTAAATAAATCAAAATAAAGTTGCCTTCTGCGACGAACTTCAAAATGGTTTTTTGCACAGCAACCAAACCGAAATCTTTGTGCAACCAAACTCCATACTAGCAAAGGCCGGTAAAACCGCTTCTGAAATTAATGGTATTTCAACGACCGCCGTGTGACCCTGCCTGCCGGTGACTTCCAAGATGGCTGGCATTCCGTGGTGGGAACGTGTGACGGAACGAATCGCAAGCTCTACTTGGACGGCGTGCTGCTGGACAACGTGGCGGGCAATGGACTCAACGTCACCGCTGACCAATTCGTCATCGGCCGGACGCAATCAACGATTGCAACTTCAAGGGCTGGATCGACGAACTGCTGATCGTCAACCGGGCCATGACGCCGGCTGAAATCAGGTCCTTTAACGCCAGGCGGCGCCGGGGCGGTGTCGAATACGAGGGCGCCCGTCATCGCCTGCAACACCAACTGGTCGGTCACTACTGGCAACCCGCTGGGTTCAAACGTGACCTTCTCGACCACGGCCACGGATAACAACGGCTATGCGGCGGTGGTCTGCGTGCCGGCCTCCGGCCAGACTCTTCGCGCTGGGCGTGACCACGGTCAACTGCCACGCCTACGATGCGAACCTGAACACCAAACACCTGCAACTTCACCGTGACGGTGACGTTGGCGGTGCCGCCGGCTCCGACCACAGTGACCGATGCCTACTTCTTGGGCGGCACGTTCAACCTTTCGTTCACGGCAGTGAACGGACTAACCTACTACGTTGAATACGCCAAAGCCTTCGACGGCTCGGTGAATGGTCAGGGCGTGGCTTGGACGACCATCCAGACGATCAATGGTGACAGCCAGGTCCACTCAGTGTCGCATACGCCGGCCGGCGGGACGAAGGGCTTTTATCGCGTCCGCACCGAGTATTCGGCCCGGCAATTAGAATTCACAAGACCGGGCGAAAGCCCGGTTTTTTTTGTCCCGCCGCCATCCGGCCCTCCAAACGAGTCCGTATAAACCCGAACTCCGAAGTCGAACGCGCCAAGGAGCAGCGAAGTTGCGCCGGAGCATGGGTCTGTGACCCGCAGCAGTGCGGCGGTCGTGCGGTGAGGAATTTTTCCAGGGGCCGCGGGTGGGAGTAGCCGCTGCGGGTCACAGACCCGCGCTCCGGCAAAATTGCAAATCAGCACATTGCTTAAAAATGCGCTTGCGGTGCGGGCGCGGGACTGCTTCATTAGCCGCCCGGTTGCGGATATGGTGGAATTGGCAGACACGCTACTTTGAGGTGGTAGTGCCGTAAGGCGTGCAGGTTCAAGTCCTGCTATCCGCACCAACTTTTTTCTCTCTCCCCACAAAGCGCTCCACGTATTTGCCGAGCAGGTCCGCCTCTAGGTTCACCGCGTCGCCCACCTGCCGCTCGCGCAACGCCGTGACCAAGTGCGTGTGCGGGATGATCCAGAGCCGGAAACTTTTTTTCGCCACCGCCGCCACCGTGAGGCTGATGCCATCGACCGCAATGGAGCCTTTGAACACTACGTAGCGCAGCACCTCCGGCGGCGCGGCGATTTCCAAAACGTGATCCGACCCCGCGCGTTCCCAACGGATGATATCCCCCGTGCCGTCGATGTGGCCGGAAACAAAATGCCCGCCGAACCGTCCGTTCGCCGCCAGCGCGCGTTCCAGATTCACCAGTGAACCAATTTTGCTCGCGGACAAATTCGTCCGTGCCCACGTCTCGCGCAGCAGCTCGAACTGCAACGAGCGGCTCCGGCCGCGCCCCGTGATTTTCACCACCGTGAGGCAGCAGCCGTTGACCGCGATGCTGTCGCCGGCCTTCACGCCGCGCGCACACACGGCGGCCCGCACCGTCAACCGGATGGCGTGCGCGGCGGGCTGGATTTTTTCCACCACGCCGGTTTCTTCGACAATGCCCGTGAACATGCCGCCAAGATTGTGAAATCCCCCCGGCCGCGCAAGCTTTGGCTGGCGGTTCCAGGCCGGGAGGGATGCGTCCGGCTCGTTTTCCACTTTGCACTTTCCGGCGGCCCGCCCATGATTCGCGCGCATGAATGTGTTTGTCACCGGCGGCGCGGGTTACATCGGCTCAGTCTGCGTGGAGGAACTGCTCAACACGGGGCATGATGTGACGGTCTTCGACAATCTTTCCGAGGGCCATCGTTCCGCCGTGGATCAGCGCGCGGTCTTCATCCACGGACGCCTCAGCGACGAGGCGAACATCGCCGAGGCCATCCGCGAGGCCCGCGCCGAGGCCGTCATTCATTTCGCCGCCAACGCGCTCGTCGGCGAATCCATGACCGATCCGGGAAAGTATTTTCGCAACAACGTGGCCAACGGCGTGAATCTCCTCAACGCCAGCGTCGCCGCCGGCGTGAAAAAATTTGTCTTCAGTTCCACCTGCGCGACCTACGGCCCGCCCGACCGCGTGCCGATGACGGAGGATTTGCCGCAGCGCCCGATCAATCCCTACGGCGAATCGAAGCTGATGTTCGAGAAGATGCTCCCGTGGTATCAGCAGGTTCACGGGCTGGAGTTCGTCGCCTTTCGCTATTTCAACGCCGCCGGCGCGAGCGAACAGTTCGGCGAGCATCACCGCGTCGAGAGCCATCTCATTCCGAACGTGCTCAAGGTCGCGCTCGGCCAGGCGTCGCACTGCGAAATTTTCGGTACGGATTATCCCACACCGGACGGCACCTGCATCCGCGATTACATCCACATCGCCGATCTCGCGCAGGCGCACATTCTCGCGATGCAGCCGGGCCGGCAGGGCTTCTTTAACCTGGGCAATGGCGACGGCTACTCGGTGCGGGAAGTCATCCAAGCCTGCGAGAAGGTGGCCGGCCAGCCCATCGCGGTCGTTGAAAAGCCCCGGCGTCCCGGCGATCCGCCGCGCCTCGTGGCCTGCGCCGACAAGGCAAAGCAGGAACTCGGCTGGGCGCCGAAATTTCCCAAGCTCGAAGACATCATCTTCACCGCTTGGCGCTGGCACAAAAACCATCTGCACGGTTACGCCGATTGACATGCCCCCTGCCCTGCTCCGCTGTCCGTGGCCCGCGAAGGAACCCGACATCGCCTACCACGACACCGAGTGGGGCGTGCCGCTGCACGATGATCGCGCGCTGTTCGAGTTGTTGATCCTCGAAGGCGCGCAGGCCGGATTGAGCTGGTCCACGGTGCTCAAGAAGCGCGAGAGCTACCGCGCGGCGTTTGACCACTTCGACGCCCGGAAAATCGCCGGCTACGTCGAGCGCAAGGTGGCCGCACTTCTCGCCAACCCCGGCATCATCCGCAACCGGTTGAAAGTCGCCGCGACCATCCGCAACGCCGCCGCGTTTCTCGCCGTGCAAAAAGAGTTCGGCAGCTTCGACGCCTGCCTCTGGCGGTTCGTCCGCGGCCGTCCGCTGGTGAACCACCGCCGGACGATGAGCGACATTCCCGCGCGCACGCCGGAGTCCGACGCGATGAGCAAGGATTTGTTGAGGCGCGGCTTCAAGTTTGTCGGCAGCACGATTTGCCATGCCTTCATGCAGGCCAGCGGCATGGTGAACGACCATCTGGTGACCTGCCCGCGTCACCGGGAAGTTCAGCAAGACTTTTAATCGAGTTTGAACACTTTTTCTGGTTCTCATGTCGATGGTGCATTCGCTATCATCGACCAAACATGAATACTGGAATCACCGCCATTAACAAAGAAGTGGAAAAGGCCGGCGCTTTCGTCCGCCCCCTCTTCGCCGAAATCGCCAAGGTCGTCGTCGGCCAGTCGTATCTCGTCGAACGCCTCGCCATCGGCCTGCTTGCCAACGGCCACGTCCTCCTCGAAGGCGTCCCAGGCCTCGCCAAGACGCTCTCCGTCAAAACGCTCGCCTCCACGCTCTGCGTGAAATTCTCTCGGCTGCAATTCACGCCCGACATGCTCCCCGCCGACGTCGTGGGCACGCAGATTTACAATCCGCAATCAGGCGGCTTCACCACGCGGCGCGGCCCCATCTTCGCCAACCTCGTCCTCGCCGACGAAATCAACCGCGCCCCGGCCAAGGTGCAAAGCGCGCTCCTCGAAGCGATGCAGGAAAAGCAGGTCACCATCGGCGACCAGACCTTCAAGCTCGAAGAACCGTTCCTCGTGCTCGCCACGCAGAATCCCATCGAACAGGAAGGCACGTATCCCTTGCCCGAAGCGCAGGTGGACCGCTTCATGTTGAAGCTGAAAATCGGCTACCCTAGCCGCGCCGAGGAACGGCAGATTCTCGACCTGATGGCGCGCACCACCAATCTCCCCACCGCGAACGCCGTGGTGGACGCGAAGCAAATCCTCGCCGCCCGCGCCGTCATCAACGACATCTACGTCGATGACAAAGTGAAGGACTACATTGTCGATCTCGTCTGCGCCACGCGCGATCCGGGCCATTACAAGATTCAACTCCAGGGCCTCATCCAACTCGGTGCCTCGCCGCGCGCGACCATTGCGCTGACGCTCGCGGCCAAGGCCTACGCCTTCCTGAAAGGCCGCGGCTACGTCACGCCGCAGGACGTGAAAAGCATCGGCATGGACGTGCTGCGCCACCGCGTCGCCATCACCTACGAAGCCGAGGCCGAGGAAAAGACGAGCGAGATCGTCATCCAGAAGATTTTTGATGAACTGCCGGTGCCCTGACGCCTTGGCGTATGCCTGACTCGAATTACCATCGTGGATCGCGTGACCATTATGATCATGCATGTGAGTACATCCAGCCTGGCTTCTCCGCGGTAACCCGGGGCTGGATGATACAATACCGTTCGGATTGCCCGAGCCGAACCAGTTCGTCATTTGTCGTTCGTCATTCGTCATTCGCATGATCCACCGCGAGATTCTCAAAAAAATCCGGCAGATCGAGCTGCGCACCAACCGGCTCGTGAACGAGACGCTCGGTGGTCAGTATCACAGCGTCTTCAAGGGCCAGGGCATGAATTTCGAAGAGGTCCGCGAGTATCAGCCCGGCGACGAAGTCCGCTCCATCGACTGGAACGTCACGGCGCGCATGAACCATCCGTTCGTGAAGAAATTCGTCGAGGAGCGCGAACTCACGCTCATGCTCGTGGTCGATGTGAGCGGCTCCGGCCTCTTCGGCTCCGGCACGCAGTCCAAGCGCGAACTCGCGGCCGAGATCGCCTCCGTGCTCGCCTTCTCCGCCATCCGCAACAGCGACAAGGTCGGCCTCATCCTGTTCACCGACGAGGTGGAGAAATTCATCCCGCCCAAGAAAGGCCGCCGCCACGTTCTGCGCGTCATCCGCGAGATTTTGTTTTTCGAGCCGCAACGGCACGGCACGAACCTCACCGGCGCGCTGGATTTCCTGAACCGCGTCACCGCGCACAAAGCCATCGTGGCCGTGGTCTCGGATTTTTTGGATGCGACCCCGACCGTCCCTGGTGCCACCAACGCACGCGGCGAGATTCGCCCGAACACCGCGCTGCGCCAGGCCAATCGCCGACACGATGTCGTGGCCGTGCAGATCACCGACCGCTACGAGCTGGATCTGCCCGCGCTGGGCCGGCTGGTGTTGCAGGACGCCGAGACCGGTGAAGTCCTCGAAGTCCAGACCGGCGACGCCCGCAAGCGCGCCGCGTTCGCGCAACGCGGGACTGAAAGGCAGAAGGAACTGGACCGCCTCCTGCGCTCCGCCCGCATCGACGCGATCCAGCTCCGCACCGACCAGCCCTACGCCGCCGCGCTCGGCCGGTTTTTTGAAACGCGGGAGAAGCGGCGGCGGCATGGGTGAAATGATGAACACGACATTCAACAGTCAGCGCTTTGTGGTGCGGGGTGCGGGGTGCGTGAAAAACGGGCAACGTCGCGCCGTTACGCACCACGCACCACGCACCATCTCCCCTCCCCCATCATGGCCGTGATTTCCAACAGCCCGGCCCTCATCGGCCCGCCACTGTCGCCCTCCGTGAACACGAACGACATTCGCGGCCTCAAGCCGCCGGTGGAAATTCCGAGCGGCTGGGCGTGGCTCGGGTGGACGCTGGGCGCGCTGGTCCTGGTGATTCTGCTCGTGCTGCTCTGGCGTTGGTGGCGGAGAAAACGGCTGGCCATTCCGCCCGTCCTGGTCATTCCACCGCACATCCGTGCGAAACAAAAGCTCGCCGAGGCGTTGCGATTCATCGCCGAGCCGATGCCGTTTTGCGTCGCGGTGTCGGACACGGTGCGCGTGTATCTGGAGGAGCGGTTTCAACTGCGTGCGCCCGAGCGGACCACCGAGGAATTCCTGAACGACCTTCATTCGACCGCGCATTTGAACGGCGAACAAAAGCGGAGCCTCGCTGGATTTCTGGAGAGCTGCGATCTCGTAAAGTTCGCGCGCTTCGAGCCGGATGAGTCGGTGCTGCGGGGGCTGCACGATTCCGCCGGCCGCCTCGTGGATGAAACACAGTTCGAGCCAGTCGCCATCCCTGCGACGGCGGCGACGGTTCCACCACCGCCCAATCCGCAATGACCTTTGCTCATCCATATTTGTTGCTGCTGCTGCTGGCGCTGCCGGTGCTCGCGTGGCTGCAAGGCCGGCGTGGGACGCGGAGCGCGTTCCTCTATTCGTCGCTCGGGCTGGTGAAGGACGTTGCGCGGGACTCCCGCTCGCGCGCAGGCTCCATTTTGGCTGCGCTGCGCTGGCTCGCACTCGCGCTGCTGCTCGTCGCGTTCGCGCGCCCGC
>CANMZY010000046.1:0-13948 GCA_947502425.1 Verrucomicrobiales bacterium | reverse complement strand
GCGGCAGCGGAAAAGGCCATCAACGACGCGGCGCACCGGCTGTTGAGCAATCCGGTGATTGAGGACTACCGCCTCGAGATTGAATGAGCTTTCCGCGAGTCAGTTTGAAAGTGGGAAAGTGGAAAACTGAGCAGGTGGGACTACGCGAGCTGCCCGCTTTCCCACTTTCTAACCTGCCCACTTTCTGCCACGCCTTCGCCGCCAGTTCCCGAACCACATGAACTTTTCAGTTTTACAGTTTCCCGCCAGCAACTGCGACCAGGACGCGGTCCACGCCGTCCGCCTGCTCGGCCATTCCGCGCGGCTCGTCTGGCACAAAGACGCCGCACTCGGCGACACCGACTGCGTCATCGTGCCCGGCGGTTTCAGCTACGGCGATTACCTGCGCTGCGGCGCGATCGCGCGGTTCAGCCCAGTGATGCAGGCCGTGAAACAGTTCGCCGACAACGGCGGCCTCGTCCTCGGCATCTGCAACGGCTTTCAAGTCCTCACCGAAGCCGGCCTGCTGCCCGGCGCGCTCATCCGCAACCGCGACCTGCAATTCCATTGCGAAAACATTTTCCTCAAGACCGCCACAAACGATTCGCCGTTCACCAGCCAGGTTCCGGCGGGGAAAATTCTCCGTGTGCCCATCGCCCACGGCGAAGGCTGTTACTTTGCCGACGAAGAAACGCTCGCCAAGCTCAAGGCCAACAACCAAATCCTCTGGCAATACTGCGACGCCAGCGGAAATCTGACCGACACCGCGAATCCCAACGGCGCGCTGCAAAACATCGCCGGCATCTGCAATGAAAAGCACAACGTGGCCGGCCTGATGCCGCATCCCGAACGCGCCTGCGAACCGCTCCTCGGCAGCGACGACGGCAAATGGATTTTTGAAAGCATCTTCGCCGCGCTGAAAAACAAAACCATCGCGCAGGCGGCGTGACCCAATTTTGTTTGCCGGTTGAAACGCCGTAGGCGTGAAATCTTTGTAGAAACTAGAGCCACCAAATTTCGAGCTCCGTCAGGAGCGACATATTCGGCCAATTATTCCTCGGGCGTTTTGAAAATATATCGTGGGTCGTATTCCACGCCGAACTTTTCCAGCAGCGCGATGTATTCCTCGCGGAAAGATTTCTTAGCGTGATGTTTTTGCTGATTCTCAATGTAACGAATGACCGTGCCAAGCTGCGAGCGCGAATAGGAAAATGCGCCGAACCCCTCCTGCCATGAAAACCTTCCGACAACCCACCGCTTCTCGTTGATGAATTTTGACGAACCAGCCTTTACGTCACGCACTAAATCTGAAAGCGCGATGTCCGGCTTGATGCCGACGAGTAAGTGCAAGTGATCCGGCATATTGTTTATCGCAATCTGTTTTGTTTCTGACCAGAAACGATGCCAGTGACGTATTTTTTCAACTCGTCGTTGTGTTCGGGCTTGATGAGGCTTTGCCTGCCTTCAACGGCGAATACAACGTGGATGTAAATTTGCGTGTAGGTGTTGGCCATGTGCCGAAGATGCCGCTCCTGACGGAGCTTGGAAATCTTTTTTGTTTTGGTTCTACAAAGATGTCGCACCTACGGCGCTGGGCAAGCGGCACATCACGCCACCGCTTCAACGGCCTTCTTAATCCTGTCCGTGGCGAACAATTGGCACTCGCGATAAATCTTGTCTAATTCCCGACGCAGTGAATCGTGAGCATTGATGTTTAACTCAATTGATTTCGCGTAACGCTCACGGAATTCTAAAATCTTTCGGCGTGCTGCTTTCAGGTTTTTAGCCCTCATTTCGTCCGGCCAAATAGTTTTCCAATAGGCGCAAGTCTTGCAATGTTCGCCGCATTTTGCTCCATCGTGCGAAAGAAATGATTCCCATCCGGTCTTTGCCAATGTGAGTTCATGAAGTTGGTCGTCGCGTCGCTTCTCGTTGTTACATTTTTTGCAGGAGACAATCACGTTGCCAGGGATATGCAATCCCGCTCGAAATCGGTTCATGCCGTCTGGATGCTCAACTGCCGCACGGTCGCTTTCCAGTAATCTGCCACAGTAACAGCAATGACCCCCAAACTCGGTTTCAACTGCATGCACATATTTCGGATCGGCAACATTTAATCCAATCTTTGCAGCAATTTTGCGGCTGACTTCGTGGAGAAACATGCTCACGAGCTTGTTTGCCACATCTGATTTGGCTCGCCCGGTCGCCTTCCGAAGATATGCGGCAGTTTGAAAGCTCATGGACGATTATTTGGCTTTGCGTGCCGATTGATTGCGTCCGCCAATGCCCAAAAGCCAGTTGGCATCCACCTTCAGAACAGCCGCCAGAGCTTTCACCTCAAAATCAAATGCACAGCGAAGTCCGGTTTCAACTTTGGTCAAGGCAACGCGGTCGAGTTGGATTCCTTCGTTTGCCAAACGACCGGCAAGCTGATCTTGCGTGAGCGGTGGATCAAAAAGTTGACGAGCTTCCCTGATTCGGTCGCCGATGATGTTTCGGGACTGACGCTTTTTGGTGGTCGTTGCCATCGGTCATTTCCTAGCAGAAACGCCATGTCGGAAGTGTTCCTTAAAAGAACATCTTGCGTGGCAGAATCTTTGCCGGCTAGATTCAATTGTGCGCCAGCGTTTGCCATCACGAGAATTATCCAGCAATGTTCAGATGTTTATTGCTGGTAACGGCCTGCCATTTTGCGAAATGTGTGGAGCGATAAATGGCGACTACTGGCAGACACGCCCTTCGAAACCCGCTGTTTTTTCCGTCAGTCCGCGCCTGAACGACATTCTTCATGCTTGGGTTATTTGCAACGAGTGCTACGAGGGTTTGCAAAGCTTGAATCGCTGAACTTTTCTTCTTAAGCTTCACAATAATTAATTTTGAAATGATCGAACCCGCCATCACCCCAGAGTTGGTTGCCAAACACAACCTCACGCCGGAAGAATACGCCCACGCCAAGGATATCCTCGGCCGCACGCCGAGCTACACCGAGCTGGGCATCTTCTCCGTCATGTGGAGCGAGCATTGCAGCTACAAAAACACGCGTCCGCTGCTCAAGACATTCCCCACCAAGTCGCCGAAGATTCTCGTTGGCGCGGGCGAGGAAAACGCCGGCATCATTGACATCGGCGACGGCATCGCCATCGCGTTCAAGATCGAGTCGCACAACCATCCGAGCGCGGTCGAGCCGTTTCAGGGGGCGACCACCGGCGTCGGCGGCATCGTGCGCGACATCTTCACGATGGGCGCGCGGCCTGTTTGCGCGGTGAACTCGCTGCGCTTCGGGCCGATCACGGCCAACGGAGAATCAGGCCTTTCAAATTCGAAAGCTGAAATTGCCAACAATCGGAGATTGTTCGCCGGTGTCGTCAGCGGCATCGCGCATTACGGGAATTGCTTTGGCATCCCGACCATCGCGGGCGAGGTTTATTTCGACAAGTCCTACGAAGGCAATCCGCTCGTGAACGCCTTCTGTCTCGGCGTGCTGCGGCATGAACAAATCACGCGCGGCGCGGCCAAGGGCGTGCGCAATCCCGTGTTTTACGTCGGCCCGGCCACGGGTCGTGATGGTCTCGCGGGCGCGGCGTTTGCGTCGCAGGATTTGACCGAGGAATCCGCCGAGCAACAGCGCGGCGCGGTGCAGGTCGGCGATCCGTTCATGGAAAAGCTCGTGTGCGAAGCGTGTTTGGAATTGCTCGCCACCGGTTGCGTCGCGGGCATGCAGGACATGGGCGCGGCGGGTTTGACCTGTTCCACCTGCGAAATGGCCGCGCGCGCCGGCACGGGCATCGAGATCGAACTCGACAAAGTTCCGCAACGCGCGCCGAACATGAGCAGCTACGAAATCATGCTTTCGGAATCGCAGGAGCGCATGCTCATCGTCGTTCACAAGGGACGCGAAGAGGAAGTGAAGCGCATTTTCGACAAGTGGGATCTGCCGTGGTCCGAGATCGGCATCATCACCGACACCGGCCACATGGTCGTGCGGCACGGTGGCAAACTCGTCGTGGATATTCCCGCGCGGAAAATCGCCGACGAATCGCCGGTGTATCACCGCGACGCGCAAGAGCCGGAGTATTTGAAAGCGGTGCGGGCGTTCCGGCTGGATGGGACTCCAGATTTGACCAATGGAACGGATGCGACGGATGCGCTGAAGCGACTGCTGGCCTGGCCGAGCATCGCGTCGAAGAACTGGGTCTATCGCCAATACGATCAGCAGGTGCGCGACGGTTCGGTGGTGTTGCCCGGCAGCGACGCCGCGGTCATCCGCATCAAGACAGATTCGTTGCCCGTGATGAGCGCGGAACTCGCCGCGAAAGTCGGCGACCCGGAAGTTTCCGAGAAGTTGATCGCCATGACGGTGGACTGCAATGGCGTCTATGTTTATCTCGATCCTTACGAAGGCGGCAAGGCGACCGTGGCCGAAGCCTGCCGCAACCTCGCGTGCAGCGGCGCGCTACCGCTCGGTGCGACGGACAATCTCAACATGGCCAACCCGCACAAGCCGGAACTGTTCTGGCAGATGCGCGAAAGCGTGCGCGGCCTGGCCGAAGCCTGCCGCGCTTTCAACGCACCCGTCACCGGCGGCAACTGCTCGCTTTACAATCAAAGCCCCGCCGGCCCGATTGACCCGACGCCCACCGTCGCCGTCGTCGGCGTCATCGAGAAGCTGGAACACGTCACCACGCAATGGTTCAAGGACGAAGGCGACGCCATCATCCTGCTCGGCGAAATCGTGGACCAGGCCGACCCGATTCTCGGCCTCGGCGGCAGCGCGTATCTGCAAGTCATTCACAGCAAGAAGACCGGTTCGCCGCCGCGCTGCGATCTGGAAACCGCGAAGACGCTGCACACTACGCTGCTCGGCTTGATTCAATCCGGCCTGGTGAAAAGCGCACACGATTGCAGCGACGGCGGCCTGGCCGTGGCGCTCGCTGAAAGCTGCATCAGCCAGCTTATCGCCCGTGAAACGCCGCGCCTCATTGGCGCGACGGTGGATTTGTCCGCCGGAGCAGCGGACGTTAGTCCGCTCCATTCAAAATCCGGAATTGATCAGAGCCGACTCACGTCGGCTGCTACAAGTCAAGGTACGCGCCTCGACGCCTTGCTCTTTGGCGAAACGCAATCGCGCGTCGTCATCTCCTGCAAAGCGCTCGATGCCGTGAAAGTCGTCGAACGTGCCAGGCTCATGGGTGTTCCGGCGGTGCAGATTGGCAAAGTCGGCGGCGACAAACTGACGGTGAAAACCGCCAGCGGCGAATTCTCTGCCCCGCTCACTGAACTGCACGATCCATGGTGGAATTCCATCGCTCGCGCCATGGGTTGACCGGCCGGTTAGCTCGTCCGCATTCACCACATGAAGACGCTCCGCGCCCTGGCTTTCGGTGTGACCATCTGTTCAGCGGCCGTCGCCGCGTCTGGCGATTACTGGCCGGCGTTTCGCGGCCCGAATACGGCAGGAATTTCCGACACCGCGAAACCTCCCGCGAAGTTCGGCCCCGAGGAAAACGTGGTCTGGAAAGTCAATGTGCCGCCGGCACCGTCCTCGCCGTGCGTCTGGGGCGACCGAATTTTCCTGACGGCCTTCGACGGAGGCAAGCTGGAGACGCATTGCTACCAGCGACGCGACGGGAAACTGCTTTGGAAGCGCGACGCGCTGGCGGAGAAGTTGGAGGATTTCAACACCGCCGAAGGCAGCCCCGCCGCGTCCACGCCGGTGACTGATGGCAAGCTGGTGGTGAGTTACTTCGGATCATGCGGGTTGATTTGCCATGACTTCGCCGGAAAGGAAATCTGGCGTCACCCCTTGCCGGTCGCGCAGTCGGCCGGGGGTTTCGGCACGGGCGGTTCACCGGCGCTCGCGGGCGGGTTGGTGTTGGTTGGCCGCGATCTGGCCACGGGCTGTTCACTGCTCGCCGTGGAATTGAAGTCTGGCAAGAAGGTCTGGGAAACGGCCCGGCCGGACGTTCTGCCCAGCTTTGGTTCGCCGATTTTCTGGAAGAACAACGGAAGAGAGGAAGTCGTCATGTCCGGCTCACTCAAGCTCAAGGGCTATGATTTGAAAACCGGCGCGGAACGATGGTCGCTCGCGGGCATGCCGTCATTCACCTGCACGACGCCGGTGGTGGGAGAAGGATTGCTGTTTTTTGCCGGCTGGTCGCCGGGCAAGTCCGACGGTCCCATGCCGACTTTTGCAGGAGTGGCCAAGGATGCGGATAAAAACAAAGACGGGGTCGTCACTTTCGAGGAGGCGAAGGCCGTGTACATGGACACGTTTTTCAAGGCGATGGACACGAACCGGGACGGCAAACTGACCGCCGAGGACTTTGACCTGATGAAAGCCGCGCTGGCCAAAGGCGAAAACATCCTCGTGGCCGTCAAGCCCGGCGGCCTCGGCAATCTGGCCGAAAGCCAGATCGCCTGGAAACAGACGCGCGGACTGCCCTACGTCCCCTCGCCGCTGCTGTATGATGGTCGCCTTTATCTGGTGAAGGACGGCGGCATGATTTCGTGTTTTGACGCGAAGACCGGTCAGGTTTTTTACCAACAGGAAAGGCTGAACGCGCTCGGCAGCTACTACGCGTCACCCGTCGCCGCCGATGGTCGTATCTACGTGTGCTCCCTTGATGGCAAGCTGACGGTACTCAAGGCCGGAGGCACCACCCCGGAGATTTTACACCGTGCAGATTTCAAGGAGCGGATCGCCGGCACACCCGCGCTGGTCGGCGACCGGCTTTATCTGCGAACGCAGACGAAGCTCTACGCTTTCGGGCCGTGATGGAATTATCAGTTGAGACTTGCGTGGACTGCATCACCTCTGCTGGAATCTCGTCACGCGCGCGATGCAAAATTATCCCAAACATTATTGCGGAGTCTTCGGCATTTACGGCCATCCCAATGCCGCCGAGCTGACCTACTACGGCCTCTACGCCCTGCAACATCGCGGGCAGGAGAGCGCGGGCATTGTCACCAGCGACGGCACGCAGTTCCGCGTCCATCGCGGCATGGGGCTGGTCTCGCAGATTTTCAACGGCGAGGTGCTGCACGGCCTCGTCGGCAAGGTCGCGGTCGGCCACACCCGCTATTCCACGACCGGCTCCTCGCACATCCGCAACGCCCAGCCGCTCACGGTCGACTGCGCGCGCGGGCAGATCGCCATCGCGCACAACGGCAACCTCACCAACGCCTCCCAGTTGCGCGAGGAACTGGAGGCGCGCGGCTCGATCTTCCAGACCACCGTCGATAGCGAAATCATTCTCCATCTCATGGCGCAGCCGACGCTCGGCGGCCATGAGAACAATCTGATCGAGACCGTGCGCCGCATCGAAGGCGCGTACTCGCTGGTCATCATGACCGAGACGGAGCTGATCGGCGTGCGCGACCCGCACGGGTTCCGCCCGCTCTCCATCGGCAAGGTCGGCGACGCCTGGGTGCTGGCGAGCGAGACGTGCGCGCTCGATCTGATCCAGGCGAAGTTTGTGCGCGACGTGGCGCCGGGCGAGATCGTCATCATCAACGACCAGGGACTCCGCAGCGTGCAGGCCTTTCCGGAACACGAGCGCCGCGCCTTCTGCATTTTCGAGTATGTCTATTTCGCGCGGCCGGACAGCACGATTGCCAATCGCAACGTCTATAAAGTCCGCGTGGAAATGGGCCGCCAGCTCGCGCGGGAATTTCCCATCGACGCCGACCTGGTCATCCCCGTGCCGGACAGCGGCAACTCCGCCGCGCTCGGTTACGCGATGGAAAGCGGCATCCCCTACGAGATGGCGTTCGTCCGCAACCACTACATCGGGCGCAGTTTTTTGCAGCCGACGCAGCTCATCCGCGATTTCAACGTGCGCGTGAAGCTGAACCTGATTCGCGAGTTGGTGAAGGACCAGCGCGTCATCATCGTGGACGACTCCATCGTGCGCGGCACGACCTGCAAGGCGCGCGTGAACAATCTGAAGGAGGCCGGCGCAAAGGAGGTGCATGTGCTCGTCAGTTGTCCGCCGCACAAAAATCCCTGCGTCTATGGCATCGACTTCCCCGACCGCAGCAAGCTGATGGCGAACAATTATTCGCTCGACGAGATCCGCCAGTATCTGAGCGCGGATTCGCTCGGCTATCTTTCCCAGGACGGCATGGTGGCGGCGACGGGGCTGCCGAAGGAATCATTCTGCATGGCCTGCTACGACGGCCATTATCCGGTCCCCTACGATCCGCTGGTGGACAAGCACATCATCGAGCGCCGCCGCGCCCGCGTAGAAAGCCTCGGCGAAGGCCTGACCAAAAACGAGAAGCAGATCAAACTGCTGTAGGGAGCAGGTAGCACACGCCACTGGCCTGTGCCGAGCGGCGACTCGCCGCTCGGAACCGGAAGGGCGCACAAATTTTTTCCACGGTTGTTTCCGTTACACATCCCCTGCTCGTTCCGTCCGGCCTGTAGCCGGACGGCACCGGCGAGTCGCCTGTGCTACCCATCACCATTTCAGAGTTCTGGCTAAAAATTTCCCCGCGCTAAAGCTTGCGACGACCGGATGGTTCCGTTATTTCAACCCGCATGGATTCCAAGGAAGCACTCATCGCCTTGAACCTTGTCGAACACGTCGGCCCCGTCCGCGTGCGGCAACTCCTCGAACATTTTGGTGACGCCCCCGCCATTCTCCGCGCCTCCCGGTCGCAACTGCTTCAGGTGCGCGGCATCGGCGCGGACACCGCCGAGGCCATCTCCAGTTGGGAAAAAACCATTAACCTCGCCGCCGAGTTGAAGCGCATCGAGGATTTCGGCTGCCACGTGCTCACGCAGGCGGACGAGGTGTATCCAGAATCGCTGCGGCAAATTTACGACCCGCCGATTGTCCTCTACGTGAAAGGCGCGCTCACCACGAAGGACAAGAACGGCGTGGCCATCGTCGGCTCGCGGCAGACCACGCACTACGGCATCGAAGTCGCGCGCAAGTTCGCCTACCAGCTCGGCTACGTCGGCGTCACGGTGGTGAGCGGCGGCGCGCGCGGCATCGACACGGCCGCGCATCAGGGCGCGCTGACCGCGAAGGGCCGCACCATCGCGGTGCTCGGCACCGGCATCAACCTCGTCTTCCCGCCGGAGAACGCCGAACTCTTCGAGCGCATCGCGGCCAGCGGCGCGGTCATCACCCAGTTTCCGTTCAACCGCCCGGCGGACAAACAATCCTTTCCCATCCGCAACCGCATCGTGGCCGGCATGACGCTCGGCACCGTCGTGGTCGAGGCGAACCTGACGAGCGGTGCGCTCATCACGGCGAATTTCGCGACGGAATATGGCCGGCAAATTTTCGCGGTGCCGGGCCGCATCGACTCCCCGCGCAGCAAGGGCTGCCACGAACTGATCAAGAAAGGCGCGAAGCTCTGCGAGGGCGTGGAGGACATTTTGAGCGAGTTCGAATATCTCTTTCCGCAGACCAACCGCCCGCCCGCGCCCAATGAAACCGGGGTGTTGCCCGCGCTCGAACTTTCCGAGAACGAGCGGAAAGTCTATGACACGCTGGGCGGCGGCGAGCGGAGCATCGACGAAGTGATCCGGCACAGCGGCCTGCCGAGCTCGACCGCTTCAGCCACGCTGTTCAGTCTGGAGATGAAGCGGCTGGTCCGGCAGTTGCCTGGGAAAGTTTTTTTTAGGAATCGTTGAGTGTCTGCGCGGGCTTGTCATTCCGCGCTCGTTCCCGGATTCTGGCGGCATGGATTTTGCCGCGAATTTATCCGCCATCCAGCAACGCATCGCCGCCGCCTGCGCGCGCGCGGGCCGTGATCCCGCCTCGGTCACGCTCCTCGCCGTGAGCAAGGGCCAGCCGCCGGAAGTCGTCCGCGCCGCCGCCGAGGCGGGCCAGACGTTGTTCGGTGAAAACAAGGTGCAGGAGGCGAAGATCAAGATTTCGCTCTGCCCCGGACGGCTGCACTGGCATTTCATCGGGCATCTGCAATCGAACAAATGCCGCGACGCGGTGCGGTGCTTCTCGATGATCGAGAGCGTGGACAGCCTGGTGCTCGCGGAGGAAATCAACAAGTGGGCCGGCCAGTCCGCCAAGTCGATGCCGGTGCTGCTGGAGGTGAACGTGGCCGGCGAGGCGACGAAGTTCGGCTTCACGCCCGACCGCCTGCTCGCCGAGCTGGAGCAGATCAACGCTTTCCCGAAAATCGAAATTCACGGCCTAATGACCATCGCCCCATGGTCGCCGGAACCGGAGCGGGCGCGGGCGGTCTTTCGCCGGCTGCGCGAGTTGAAGGAGCGTTGTGATGAAATTCTCGGGGCGCCGCTGTCGCAGTTGAGCATGGGCATGAGCGGCGATTTCGAGGTGGCGATCGAGGAGGGAGCGACGCTGGTGCGGGTCGGCACGGCGTTGTTCGGCGCGCGGCAGAAAGTGAAACGGGAGACGGAGGAGGAGTAGGGGGAAAACCCCAAACACCAAAACCTAAACCCCGGAGAAGATTCAAACTCGGGAACACGGTCGGGTGGGGGTGAGAATTCTCCGAACGAAAGTTTCGCGCTTTGAACCTCTGAACCGTATCGGAACGCCGACTTCAGTCGGCAGAGGCCTGGGGCTGGTTGCGCTTCTGCCGACTGAAGTCGGCGTTCCGAAGCGGAGGTTCATGTGGGGAATATTTTGACTTTGAACTTTGCGCGTTCCGCTTCTACCTTCGCTTCGTGACTGTAGAAACGTTCAAACACGAAATGGCCGACGCCCTCAAGGCTTACGACCGTTACGTGATCTGCATCGACAAGGTGCCGGAGGATTTTGAATCCTCGCTGCAGTCGCTGATGGAGAAGGCGATCAAGGCCTACCTGAACCGCGGCCCGCATTTGCGGCATGGCATCGCCTTGGACAAGCAGGTCACGATCATCCTCAGCCAGACGGAGCACGATCTGCCGTTGTGCGGAATTTATTTCAATCTCCATTCGCCCTACCAGAAGAAGGCGGCCCCCAAGACCGCCAAGGCGGCGGGCTGAACCGGGCCGGAGCGCCGGTCTCCGACCCAGCGTGGGAAAAGCACGGAGTCTTCCGGCCGGGCGTTTTCAAGGGAACGGTGCCGGGGAGAGGAGCGAAATTCTGTCCATCACTTCACGCCGGCCGGCCGGGTCGGAGACTGGCGCTCCCCGCCGGAAGCGTCGTTCCTTTTCAATTCACCCGCACTGCATCGCCGACCTTCACTTCGCCCGCGACGATGTCCCCCACGGTGTTGGTGTCGCGCGCCGGACCGGTGATCTTGATTTCGGCGACCTTGAGCGCTCCCCGGTAAACATTGAGCACCTGTCCGTGGGCCGGCATTTTACCGACGGGGAAGGTGATGACGGCGAAACGGCCGGCGGCGTTGAAGGAGGAAATTTTTCCGAGGAGGGAAGCGCCGGGCGAAATGGTCAGCGTGTCGTTGGTGTCGGTAATGATGGAGCGCGTGACGCGGGGCGAAGTGTCAAAGGGCGCGGCGGTTTTGCGCCGCGCGCAGGCGGTCAAAACCAGTCCGCCCAGGAAAATGCAAAGCAGCCATCTCATACGAGGGGCGGATGATATTTCGCGGCACGGAATTTCCAATGGAAAAAGAGGACGGGGTGGCGGGGTGGTAGGGCGTGGCGGTGCTCCCTACCCATGAACCTCGTAGCGCGGCCGTCCCGGCGGCGAGTTCGGGCGGTGTCTCGCCGCTCCGAGGAACACGGGGCAGGACGCCCCGTGAACTCGCTGGCGCGGACACCTGCGCTACCTCCGCAGTTTCTCTCCGCCGGTTCGGGGCCGAAGATCTGCGGAAGCATGAACTCCCACCAACTCAGTCCGCGCCGTTCCTGGAGAAACTGGCGCGCAGATGTTCGGCCAGGACATCGGCATGCTGGGTCACGGAGGTGAGGTGATCGCCGGGGACGTTTTTGACTTCGAGCCGCGGGATGAGCTGCCGCCAGCGCTTCGTCTCAGCGCACTGCCGATTCACCTCGGAGGCGGCCCAGATCAGGGTGGCGGCCCCGTCGTGACGCGGGGCCGGTGGCCAGCCACGCTCCACACATAGGTAGAGAAGATTGGGACGGAGGCCTCCATCAAGCGGGAGGCGGCATCGGCTGGAGACGGCGGGGCGGACCTGGTCTCGTGGCGGTGGTCGCAGGCGGCGATCTGTCCGGCCAGAAAACGGAATTGCGCCAGGAGGCCGTGTTTGGACACTTCCACCCAGCGCTTTTCCCAGCAGGAGAAAACATACAACTGGTTCAATCTCGACTTCAGGCTTGTACCCCGCCACGAGCCGGCGGTGTCGATGACCGCGCGGGCGAACCGCCGCCAGCCGGTGTTGGCCGGCGCATCGATGAGGATGAGGTGCGGGACTTCCTCCCCGGCGGCCCGAAGCTGCCGCGCCATTTCAAGGGCGATCAATCCGGCGGCGTGTGTGCCCGGATGACGCGCAGATGTTCGGCGGCCATGGCCTCGAGGTCCGGCACCACGTCACCCTCCAGGCGGCAGGGCGGGAGAACATGGAACGGCTGGTCCGGCCCCAGGTGCCGGGAAATTTTCTGGGTGTAGAAACCGCCGCCGCCTAGGTCGCCGTGCCAAAAGAGGAACGGGGGGCGGGAGCCGCCGGTCTTGATTTCCAGCAGCGGCCTGGCATCGCCCATCTCCTCCCGGGCCAGATGGTCAGCCAGTTGTTCCGCCGTGGCGGCGGCGAAGAACAAGGCCAGCGGCAGCTTGCGGCCACATTCCTGTTCGATGCGGTCCAGCAGGCGCACGGCGAGCAGCGAGTGGCCGCCCAGCTCAAAAAAATTGTCGCGCATCCCGATGGCCCGTCCGGACAGCAGCTCCTCCCAGAGGCGAAGAATCTGGACCTGCAGCGGCGTCCACGGCCGCACCACCGCGCCGGACGCCGCAGCGGTTCCGTCGAGCTGCTGCCGCAGCGCGTGGGTGTCGAGTTTTGCGTTGGGGGTGAGCGGCAGCGCGCCGATGGCGGCGAAGGAACCGGGCACCATGTACTGCGGGAGCAGCGTCGCCACGAAGCCGCGCAATTCGGCCGCGGTCGGTGTCGGGCCGGGCCGCGCCACAAACCACGCGGCGAGTTTTCCCCGTCAAGCAGCACCGCCGCGCTTTGCACGCCGGGATGCCGGGCCAGCGCGGATTCGATTTCGCCCGGCTCGATGCGAAAGCCGCGCAGTTTGATCTGCCGGTCGGCGGGGTCGCGGGTGAACGGGTTGGCGGTGAAGTGTTCCGCCGTGAGCGGAGGATCATCGAGGTAGCCCCGCGCGAGGTGCGGCGTGCGAATATGACGATTTTCCCCGGCTCGCCCACGCCGGCCCGTTGTCCGGCGCGGTTCACGAACAGCAGTTGCACCGCCGCGATGCCGCGCCCGACCGGGAGGCGTTCCGGGCCGGATGAATTTTTGGAACCGGATGGAAGCCCATCGCCTGCGGTGTTTCCGTGGCCCCGTAAAAGTTGACGCACTCCGCGGATGGAGCCAGCGCCTGAAATCTGGCGAGCACGCTCCGGGTCAGGATGTCGCCGCCGAAAAAGGCGCGGCGCAGCGCGGGCAGTTTTTTTTCGGAGCCGTCCGTCAAAAGCTGTGTGGTCTGGGGCGTGAGATGGGCGACGCTGATTTTTTCCCGCTCGAACCACGCACCGAGCGAGGCGGACGATTCCATCGTGTCGGGGAAACAGAGCATGGCACCCAGCCGCAGGGGCGTGAAAATGTCCCGCAACAGCGGATCTTAGGCCAGCCCGGAGAGCAGGCTGAATCGGTCGTCGGCGGTGAGGCCGGAATGTTCGCAGTGCCATTTCAAAAAATGCGCAAGCGGCTGGTGCGTGCCAACGACCCCCTTGGGTATGCCGGTGGAGGCGGAGGTGAACGTGACGTAGGCGGTCGCGTCGGCGTCCGGCTTTGTCTCCGGCGCGTGCGCGGAAAATTCCGCGAGAAAATTTCGGGCGCGTTCGAGCGGCGGCAGCGTGAGGGAACCGAGGCCGGCGGCGCGCACGAATTCCTGCAGCTTCGGCGG
>CANMZY010000045.1:0-14021 GCA_947502425.1 Verrucomicrobiales bacterium | reverse complement strand
CCTATTCGTGGCGTGGCTCGCCCTCGTAAAACTCGCCCAATACATCCTGAGAAACCCCTTCTCCGCCTGATCTCCGCTCTCCTGGCCGAGACCAGCGACGATTGGGAAACTGAAAAAATCTACCTCAACATGGAATGACTAACCCAGCCTTCAGTTTGAACCTCGCCGAATTTACAGAAAAAAATTGCGCGGCCCGTTTGGCCTCGTTGTGGCAGGGCTTTGTTGCTCGGCGGATCACGCGCGGTTCATTGGAACGAGGTGTTGGCGGGTGCTCTACACCCAAAAAAATACACACTAATATCCGCGAAAAACCACAAAACGAGGCGGGCAGGGGAGCGGTCGCGGGAATGTTCCCGGCGATTTTTTCCGCCGGGGATTTCATTCACGGAATGGTGGAAAGAATTTTTTCCAGCAGCGTTCCCGGAACCGCCCCCAGCAGCACCACCGCCAGCGCGAGGAGGATGAGCACCAGCCGGGTGGAAGGCGCCATCGTGAGGGCGGGCGCTTCCGGCGGCGCGGCCTGGACGAAGACCGCCTTCAACACCTGGAGATAGTAGTAGAGCGACACCGTGCTCATGGCGATGGCGAGGATGACCAGCCAGAGCAGGCCGAGATTTTTCGCATCCGAATTCAACGCGGCGGTGAACAGGTAAAATTTTCCGAAGAACCCGGCCAGCGGCGGAATACCCGCCAGCGAGAGCATGAAAATCATCATGCACCCCGCAAGCAGCGGCGAACGCTGCCGCAGGCCCGCGAACGTCGCGAGGCTGTCGTCGCCCGATTTCTCCTGCACCACCGCCACCACGGCGAACGCGCCGATGGTCGTCAGCGCGTAGGTGATGACGTAGTAGAGCATCGAGGCCAGGCCCTGCGGCGTGTGCGCGAGCAGGCCCACCAGCATGTAGCCGGCCTGCGCGATGGCCGAGTAGGCGAGCAGGCGGCGCACGCTTTTTTGCGCGATGGCGGCGAGGTTGCCGAGCAGCATGGAGAGCGCGGCCAGCACGGCCAGCGCCGGCACCCAGCCCGACGCGAACGCGCGCCAGGCGGCGCTGCCTTCCGTCCCGGCCAGGCCGATCATCATGAATTTGGCGAGGATGAAGAAGCTCGCGACCTTCGAGCCGCTGGCGATGAACGCCGCGCTGGGCAAGGGCGCGCCTTGATACGCGTCGGGCGCCCAAAGATGAAACGGCACGGCCGCCACCTTGAAGCCGAACCCGACGACGGTCATCAGCAGGGCGAGCAGGAACAGCGGATCGTGCGCGTGGCCGGGCAGTTGCCGGGCGATTTCGCGCAGGCTCGTTTCGCCGGACAGCCCATAGACCAGGCTCAAGCCGAAGAGCGTGAAAGCCGCCGCCATGCCGCCGAACAGGAAGTATTTCAACGCCGCCTCGGCCGACTGCGGGTTCCGTTTGTTGAACGCGGTCATCACGTAGAGCGAGAGGCTCAACAGCTCCAGCGAGACAAAAATCATGAGGATGTTTTCGGAGCTGACGAGAAACATCATCCCCACCGTCGCCAGCAGGAGCAGCGCGAAGTATTCGCCGACGTGATCGGTGAACTCCGTCTCGATGGAGATCATGGCGGTGAGGATCGTCAGCAGGAGGAGCACCTGCTTGAGGAAGTTTGTCTGGGGATCGATCACGCCCATGCCGTTGAGGAGCGCGGTGGCGCGGGTTTCCGACGTGAACAGGAAAGCCCACGCGACCAGGCAGCCGGCCGAGGCCAGCGCCGCCGCCAGGCCCATGCGCTGGCGGTTCGGCATGCCCCGCCCCCGCGCGAGGTCGAGCAGCAGGACGAGGCCCGCCGTGAGCACGAGCGTGATTTCCGGCGCGAAGAGGCGGCACAGCTCCCAGTAGTTCACAGGCCTCCTTTCAGCAGCGGGGCCATCAGGTCCGACCGGAGCGCCGGTACGATCAGCTTCAACAGCAGTTGCGGATACACCCCGATCACGACCATGCAGACGATCAGGAGCGCCGCGCCGATTTTTTCGGGAAGGGAAATTGGTTCCAGTTCGTGGTTCGGAGTACCGTCCCGCAGTTCGCTGGACGGTTCCGCGTGACCGGAGAAGAAAGATTTCTGAACCGCCCGCAGCGTGTAGGCCACGCCGATCAGCACGCCCAGTCCGCCCAGCACCGCGAAGGTCGGGAACGCCTTCCACGCGCCAATCAGCACCTGCAGCTCCGCCACGAATCCGCTGAAGCCGGGCATCCCCATCGACGCCAGCCCCGCGACGACAAACGTCCCGGCCGCGAACGGCAGTGCCTTGCTCAGGCGCATGACTTCGAGTTCGTCTAGCACGCGCGTGTGCGCCCGGTCATAAACCATCCGGCTCACCACCGCGAAGAGCAGCCCGGCGATGATGCCGTGCGAGAACATTTGCAGCACCGCGCCGCTCAAACCGATGGTGGTGAGCGTCATCAGACCCAGCAGCACGAAGCCCATGTGGCTTACGCTCGAATAGCCGATGACGAACTTAAAATCCTTCTGCACGAGCGCGACCATCGCGCCATAGACGATGCCGATCACTGCTAGCAGCCCGAAGACGTCGCGCCACGAGCCGAAGCCCAGCACCGAGTGCTGCCAGTCGTCCAGCCCGAGCGGAAAGAGCGTCATCGCCACGCGCAGGCAGCCGTATGCGCCGAGTTTCATGATGACGCCCGCTAGCAGCATCGACGCCGCCGTCGGCGCGGCGACGTGGCCCGTCGGCGCCCAGGTGTGGAACGGCCACAGGCCCGCGAGAATGGCGAACCCGACAAACACCAGTGGAAAGGCCCACATCTGGAAGTCGCGCGGGAACGAAAACTTGGCCAACTCGACGAGGTTGAAGGTGTTGCTCCCCGCCACCACGTAGGCCGCGATCAGACCGACGAGCACCATCGCGCTGCCGACGAACGAGTAGAGCGCCAGCTTCATCGCGCCGTATTCGCGCCGGGTCGAACCCCAGATGGCGATCAGGAAATATTTCGGCACGATGGCCAGTTCGTAGAACACGAAGAGCAGGAACAAATCAAAACTCAGGAACACGCCATAGACTCCGCCGATGAGCGCGAGGTAGAACGCGAAAAACTCCTTGGTGCGATGCGTGACGTTCCAGGAAAACAGCACGCCCGTCACCGACGCGATGCCCGTCAGCAGCAGCAGGGTGATGCTGATGCCATCCACCGCGAGGGTGTAGCGGATGTTGAGTTGTGGAATCCATGCCTTGTCGGCGACGGTCACGAGTCCTCCGCTGGCACTGAACTCGAACGCCCCCGCCAGCGCGACGAGCAATCCCGCCAGACTTGCGAGCAGGGCCACGATTCGCGCCGCGCGCACCTGGTCCGGTTTCAGCGTCAGCAGTGCGGCCGCCCCGGCGAACGAGATGTAAATGGTCCAGGCGAGCATAAGCTAGGGCTTCAGCGCCTCCACCATCTTTAGCACTGTCGGGTTGATGAAGTTTAGCACGAGTTGCGGGCAGACTCCCAGCACGAACATCAGCACGATGACCGGCAGCACGACGAGCCGTTCTTTCACAGTCAGGTCTGAGAAGCCGCCCCATTGCGATGTCAGCGGGCCACTCCAGACGCGCTGCAAAATCGTGAGGAGGAAAATCGCCGTAACCAGCAGGCCGATCACGGAAATCGAAGAGGCCCAGGCGGTCAGGGCAAACGCGCCCTTGAAAATCAGGAACTCGCCGACGAACCCGTTCAGCCCCGGCAGGCCGAGCGACGCGAACATCGTGATGCCCATCAATCCGCAGAAGACCGGGGCGACTTTGCGCAGGCCGCCGAAGTCGTCCAGGCCGCGCCGGTCGGTGCGCTGTTCGATGAGATCGACGAAGTAGAAGAGCGCGCTGGCGGTCAGGCCGTGGTTGAACATTTGCAGCAGCACGCCGTTGAGAGCGGCGGCCTTTTCGGTGTTCCACTGCGGGTCGTTCCCGGTGATTTGCGCCGCCGCGAAGATGCCCAGCAGGCAGTAGCCGAGGTGGTTGATCGACGAATAAGCCACGATGCGCTTGAGGTCGCGCTGCGCGAACGCCGCGCACGCGCTCAAGATGATGGTCGCCACCGCCAGCCAGAGCAGCAGCGGCAGCACCGCCCGCATTTCGCCCGGAAAGACCGGCAGCAGCACGCGCAGGAAACCATACACGCCCATCTTCGACATCACGCCGGTGAGCACCATCGACACGCCGGTGGGCGCCTCCGCGTAGGTCGCGGGCAGCCAGGTGTGGAACGGCACGAGCGGCACCTTGACCGCGAAGCCGAGGAACGCACCGCCAAAAATCACCAGCGGCAGCGAGTCTTTCGAGAGACCAAACCAGCCGAGCCTGGCGGTGAGCATCGTCGTCAGTTCGCCGCTGCGCCCTTTTTCCGCCAGCACCATGAAGTCCCACGAACCGGTGGCGAGGAAGACCGCGACCATCGAGAGCAGTAGCGTCACGCTGCCGACCATTGTGTAAATGAAGAACTGGTTGGCCGCCGGCGCGCGCCGCGGTCCGCCCCAGAGCTTGATCAGGAAATACGCGGGCACGAGGCTTAATTCCCAGAAGACAAACCAGTGGATGAAGTTCAGCGCCGTGAACACGCCGAACATGCCGGATTGCAGGAAGAGCAGCAGGGCGATGAACGCCTTGGGGTTTTCCTCGACATGCGAGGAGGCGAGCAGCGCAAACGGAACCACGATGGCCGTGAGCAGCACCATCAGCAGGCCCAGTCCGTCCAGGCCGGTGAAATACTCGACGTTGAGCGTGGGAATCCACGGCCAGCGTTCGACGAACTGGAGCGCGCCGGATTTGGCGTCGAAGTTCACCCAGAGCGTGATCGCGAACGCGAGGGAGAGCAGGGTGCAGGCGAAGCCCACCCCGCGCGCGAGCGACTTCCGCTGCGGATTCAGTCCGGCGATGATGATCGCGCCCACGAGCGGCGTGATCGTGAGCAGGGTGATGGGTCCGCTCATCGGCCGCACCCCCAGATGAAGATCAGCGCGAAGACCGTCAACCCCAGCGCGATGATCCGGAGGTAGCGCTGCACCTGGCCGTTTTGCCAGAGCGAGAGCAGCCGCGCGCCGAATCGCACGCCGTCGCAGCTTTGATCAAAGACCTGGTTCACCACGAACTCGTCGAAGAAGCGGTTCAGCCAGGAAAGACCGAGCACGAGATAGAGCACCGCCATCACCACGCCGTTCCAGACGATGTCATCCAGCCAGCGCGCGGCGCGGGCGCAGCCGGCGTTGCCGCGGATGACGGACATTTCGTAAAGCTCGTCGATGAAAAACTTGCCGCGCAGGAGCGCGAAGGTCTCGGGGTGCAGGGCTTCCAGCGGATCGGGGTCTTCCGCCCGCTGCGCCGGACGGCGCGAGTAAAAGCGCCACGCCAGCCCGATGCCGCCGAGCGCGACCAAGGCCGAGACGAGCATGATGAGCAGCGTGTCCGAGGGGATAACGGAGAATTCCGGATGCGCGCCGTGTCCGCCCAGATACGAATGGAACCACGGCCAGAGCGGTGTGCCGAAGACGCTTAACAGAACCGCGCAGACCGCCAGCACGGCCAGCGGGACGGTCATCACGCGCGGGCTTTCGTGTGGCTCGTGAGATGTGTGAGTCTCCTCACGTCGGCTGCTACGAGGAGAGAAAAACACGAACCACATCTGGCGCGTCATGTAGAACGCCGTCAGGAACGCGCCGAAGAGGCCGAGCGCAAACGGCCATTTGCTCGGTTCCCACAGCCACGCGGCGTGGAGAATTTCGTCCTTGCTCCAGAAACCGGAGAAGAACAGCGGCACGCCGCTTAATGCCATCATGCCGACGGCGTAGGTGGCGAAGGTCACGGGCAGGAGTTTCCGCAGACCGCCCATGCGCCGGATGTCCTGCTCCTCGTGGCAGCCGTGAATCACCGAGCCAGCGCCGAGGAAGAGCAGCGCCTTGAAGAATGCGTGGGTGAGCAGATGAAACATTCCGACCGCCACGCCGCCGGTGCCCAGTCCCATGAACATGAAGCCGAGCTGCGAGACGGTGGAGTAGGCGAGAATGCGTTTGATGTCCGTCTGCGCGACGGCAACGAGCGCGGCGAAGACGGCGGTGATGGCGCCGATCCAGGTGACGGCTTGGAGGGCGGTGGAGACCGGGGCGTGATGAGAGGAACGCTCGCCCTCACCCCGGCCCTCTCCCCCGGGGAGAGGGAGAACGTCTGCACGCGCTTCGGCTATTTGTTGCACTACGGCTCCGGCACCGCCATCTGTTTTCACGGCGGACGCGGCGGATGTCTCGACGGGTTTTGAAATTTCAGCGGTTGCCGCTGGCTTCTCCCTCTCCTGGGGGAGAGGGCCGGGGTGAGGGCGGACCATTGCAACTTGAGAATGGGAATTTGCCAATGGCGCATTGACCGGCACCGCCGCCATCAGCGGATAGACCCGCGCCACGAGGAACACGCCGGCCGCCACCATCGTCGCGGCGTGGATGAGCGCGCTGACGGGCGTGGGGCCTTCCATCGCGTCGGGCAGCCAGACATGGAGCGGCACCTGGCCGCTCTTGCCAATTGCCCCGCAGAAAATCAGCAGCGCGATGGCGGTGGAGACGCCCATGCCCAGCAGTGTGGTTTTTGTCACCATCGCCGTCAGCGCGGAGGTTTCGAGACAACCGTGCCCTTGGTCATAAAACAGCAGCGTGCCGGTCTGCGCGTAGAGCCAGAGGATGCCGAGGAAAAATCCGACGTCGCCAATGCGCGTGGTGATGAAGGCCTTCTTCGCCGCCGCCGCCGCGCTCGGTTTGTGATACCAGAAGCCGATGAGCAGATACGACGCGAGGCCGACCACTTCCCAGCACATGAAGAGCAGCAGCAGATTGTTGGCGATGACCAGCCCCAGCATTGCCGCCGCGAAGAGCGACAGGAAGGTGAAGAACCGCGTGAAGTTTTCGTCGTGCGCCATGTAGCCAACGCTGTAGATGAAGATGAGCGTGCCGACGAACGTGACCATCACCAGCATCGAGGCCGTGAGCGGATCCAGCATCCAGCCGAGGCGCAGCGCCTTTTCGCCGAATGTGAACCAGACGAAGTTGTGAGGCGTGGCCTCTTCGCCGTGTGCGCCGAGCGTCGAGACAAACGCCGCGCAGGACAGGGCAAACGCCAGCACCATCGAGCCAATGGCCAGCGACGCCGCGAGCGTGCGACTGCGCTGCTTGAGCAAGGCGCTCAGTCCCGCCGCCAGCAGCGGCAGCGCGGGAATCAGCCAGAGGTATTGCAGGAGCGAGTTCATCCCTTCATTGAGTTCACTTCATCCACGTTCGTGGTCTTGCGGTGCCGGTAGATCGCGATGATGAGCGCGAGGCCCACGGCGGCTTCGGCGGCGGCGAGGCCGATGGAGAAAATCACGAACATCACGCCGGTCAGCGCCTCGGGGTGCGCGCCGTACCGCCAGAAGGCGATGAAGTTCAGGTTGGCCGCGTTGAGCATGAGTTCGATGCCGATGAGGACGAGGATGGCGTTGCGCCGGGTGAGCGCGCCGGCCAGGCCGATGCTGAAGAGCAGCGCACTGAGGATGAGGTAGTGGTGGAGCGGGGTCATGCTGGCGAGAAGGGGGGAAAGGGGGAAAGGGGGCTGAGGGGAAATCTCCCTTGCTCCTTTTCTCCCTTTCTCCCTTTTGGTTCGTGAGTGGCGATGATCATGACTTTGATTTCTCCTGCATGGCGATGATAACCGCGCCGATCATCGCCGCCGTGAGCAGCAGGCCGATGACTTCGAGCGGGAGGACGTATTCGTGGAGAAGTTTTTCGCCGATCTGCTGGACGGTGGCGGCGGGAGGCGCGGAGTCCGGCCGGGCGGTGAGGGCGGTGGAGATGACGGCTCCGGCCATGGTGGCGAAGGCGGCTCCGGCGATGAGCACTCCCCACCAGGGCGAGTTCGCGACGGGCGCGGGTGGACCGGGTTCGGCGCCGCGGGTCAGGAGAATTGCAAAGACGATGAGGATGGCGACGGCTCCGACATAGACGAGGATTTGCGCGAAGCCGACGAATTGGGCGTTGAGCTGGAGGAAGAGCGCGGCCAGTCCGGCGAAGGTCACGACGAGGCTGAGCGCGCAATGCACCAGGTTGCGGAGCGACATCGCGGCGACGGCGCTCGCGACGGTGAGCAGGGCGATGATGGCGAAGGGGAGGCTCATGGTTTAACCACGGATGGACACGGATGGACACGGAGGACACGGATGAAGAGGGAGCGGAGCGCGGGTCTGTGACCCGCAGCGCGTGAGAAGGGGATGCATGGAAAGCAACACGATTGCTTCTGGGGTGCGCGAGCCGCTGCGGGTCGCAGACCCGCGCTCCGAGGCCAGTGCCCGGATGCACTTGACGACCACTCGACACGCGAACGGAACGAATGCGGATGGTGAATCATCGCTGCGCGTGCCGCACCGTATCCCCATCCGTGATCATCCGTGATCATCCGTGGTTTGATTTTATCAGTTCGCATAGCGGTAAACACGTTTGGCGAACTTGGCCTCGAGGGCGCGCCCGAACAGAAAGTAGGGCACAAGCAGCACCGCGGCGCAGAGGAGCCAGCGCACGGCGAGGTTCCAGCCGGCCTGCCCGGTGTAATACCAGCCGCCGGCCACGACGATGTTGAGCAGCGCCATCGGCAGCATGAATTTCCAGGCGAGGTTCATGAGCTGATCGGCGCGCAGCCGCGGGACGGTGCCGCGAATCCAGATGAAGAGCGCGATGAGCGCGGCAAGCTTCGCAAAGAACCACGCCCAGGACGGAATCCAGGCGAGCCAGGAAAACGGCGCGGTCCAGCCGCCGAGGAACAGCGTGATGCCGAGCGCGGCGACGGAGAACAGGCCAAGATATTCGCCGAGGAAAAAGAGCGCGAACTTGAAGCCGGAATATTCAACGAAGTAGCCGGCGATGATTTCCGATTCGGCCTCCGGCATGTCGAACGGCGAGCGGTTGGCCTCGGCGAGCGAGGCGACGAGGAAGAGGAGAAACCCGGCCAGCCCCCACGGCGTGAAAACGTGCCAGTGCGCGATGGTGGCGGTGTAAATATTTTGCGCCTCGACGATCTTGGGCAGCGAGAGCGAGCCGACGATCATCACGACGGTGAGCGACGAGAGGATGAGCGGCAGTTCGTAGGAAATCATCTGGGCGATAGCCCGCATCGCGCCGAGCAGCGCGTATTTGTTGCGGCTCGACCAGCCGGCCATGAAGAGCGAGAGCTCGGTGCCCGCGCCCACGGCGAAGAAAAAGAGGATGCCGGCGTCGAGGTCGATGGGCACCATGTTGCGGCCGAAGGGCAGGACGGCATAGCCGAGGATGACCGGCACGACGAGCGCGATGGGCGCGAGGAAATGCACGACTTTGTCGGCGGCGCGCGGCACGACGTCCTCCTTGATCAGCGCCTTGATGCCGTCGGCGATGAACTGGCCGAAGCCGAAGAGGCGCAGGTTGGTCCACGGCAGGCCGACGCGGTTCGGGCCGAGCCGGTTTTGAATGCGGCCAAGACCCTTTCGCTCGATGACGGTGGTGAGCGCGAACAGTCCTGGAAAAACCATGAGGATCGGCGTGATGCTGAGAAGGACGGAAACGAGCGGGCGCCACGTTTCCGGGAAGAAACTTTCCGCCCAATGTTTGAGCGTGACGAAGAGTTGGTCGAGTTGGTCGATTTTTCCGTCCATGAATCAGGTCGCGATCGCGGGGGTGGTGGGCGCGGGAGTGGCCGCTTTCGCAGCGGCGGCGGCCTTGGCGGAGGCGTCGACTTTGGCCTTGGCCTCCGCCTTGGCTTTTTCCGCGGCGAGACGGCCATCGACCTCGTGCGCTTCCGTGGGATGGATTTTGCGGTAATGGCCGTTGGACTTGGCGAGGCCGTCCTTGGTCACGAGCAGTCCCCCGAAGCGGTCGGTGGTGCTCAACTCAAATTCGGTGTCCATCTTGATCGCCTCGAAGGGACAGACCTCGACGCAAATCTGGCAGCTCATGCAGACGGAGATGTCGATGTTGAAGATGGCCGGGAAGAACTGCGGCTTGCCTACGTAATCGGGCTTCTTGTCCTTGCTCTTCTCGATGAAGATGCACTGGGGCGGACATTCCTTCTCGCAGATCTGGCAGGCCACGCAGCGCAGGCCGGCGTGCGGATCGGTGCCGTCGAAAACGAGGAAGGGAAACTGGCGCGTGGCTTCCTTGAGCGGGATGCGTTCTTCGGGGTATTCGACGGTGGTGAGCCGCGCCGCGTCGGTGTAGCTGCCGACGAAATTGCGCGCGGTTTCTTTGAGGCCGTGCAGGATTCCGGTGCCGAGCATGGGGCGGAGTTTACAAATCGCGCGGCACGTTGCAAGCGTGGTCGCGGTGGGAGTGAAGATTTTCGGATTTCATGACGGCTGGGGAATGGGGGAGCTTCTGGAAAGGGCCAACGTGCGCCAGGGCGGCACCCGCGCCGGGAGTTTTTTGGACTGCGCCGGCAGAGCGGAGCGACGACGGTGCTTTCGGAAGTTGGAGTTCACGCTTGAGCGTGTCCGGCAGCGGCCAGTGGGGAGCCTCGGACAAGCTAAAGTTTGAACTCCAACGGGGCGCGTCCGACTGGCCACCGCAGTCCATGACGCGGCGCCCCGGGGGGCTATTTTTTCTTGAGCGCGGCCTTGGTGGCGGCCTGAATGTCGTCGAGTTCGGGCTTTAGATCGGCCTTGGTGGCGGCGGTCATGCGGTCAATGAAGAGGATGCCCTGCAGGTGATCGTGCTCATGCTGCACGGCCTTGGCCAGGAGTCCGCCGCAGCGGAAGGAGAATGTTTCCCCCTTTTCATTGAGCGCGGTGACCTCGACGGATTCGGGGCGGGTGATTTCGGCGAAAATTTCCGGGAAGCTCAGGCAGCCTTCCGGCCCGGTAAAGGGTGGGCCGACGGGTTTGATTTCCGGATTGATCAGCACGAGCGGCATGATGCTCAGGACATCCGCCGGCTGGCCGGCGAGTTCCAAGGTGGAGGGGCGGTCGGTGACTTCGCGCACGTCGAGGACGGCGAGCTGCAGGGTGTGGCCGACTTGCTGGGCGGCGAGTCCGACGCCGCGCGCCTTGTGCATGGCGGTGAACATGGCGGCGATGAGCTTGCGGATCTCCGGGGTGATTTTCTCGATCCGTGCGCCTTTTTGGCGGAGGACGGGATTTCCGAACTGGGTGATCGGGAGGGTCATGATTCTTTGGTCGGCCAGGCGCGGAGCATTTCGGCGAGGTCGCTGATGCGCGGGCTTTGAGCGTGGCGGACGTAGTAGCCGCTGGTGGCCACGCCGGTGAGGACGGCGAGCTGGTTGTCGAAGTCGAGGAGTTTGCCGAGGCAGAAGCCGGCGTTGAAGTGGTCGCCCGCGCCGGTGGTGATGAGCGGTTGGCGGATGAAAGGCCCGTCCATGATGGCGACGCCGTCCCGGCCGGCGGCCAGCGCGAAGGAGACGGGATGGATGACGAGGGTGTCGATGGGGACGTGACGGAGGATTTCGCGCGCGAGGGCCGCGAGGCCGTCGCGGGTGCGGGCGCCGGGGTGGAGGCCTAGCACTTCGCCGATGGCCCAGGCCTCCTTTTCGTTCAAGCCGAGCAGCACGTCGAAGTATTCCCCGAAGCCGGCGATCAACTGGAGCGCGCGCAGGATGTCCTCCCGGGTGCGCTTCTCCGGGTCGGCGAGGTCGAAGAAGATTTTCCGGCGCGGCGACTTGACGGCGGGGCAAAGCTCGGCCTGCAAGGCGGCCCAGAGGTCGCTCATGTAGGGAAGCATCGTCCAGTTCACAAAGCCGACGAGGTCGGAGGTGGTGTATTTGTCCGCGAATCTTTTCCGGCCGAAGCGCAACTGGATGTTCTGCCAGGTGACTTCGTTCAACTGCATGGTTTTTCCGAGCATGATCTTGCCGTCCTCGAATTCGAGGGCGTCGGTGTGGCCCGGTTCGCCGATGGTGTGGACTTCGGCGCGGCTGGCAAAATCGTTGAAGACCGGGTGCATGGTCGGATAACCGAGCGCGCCGAGATAGGTGACTTTGAGCCCGAGACGGGCGAGGGCGTTGGCCATGATGGGGCCGTTGCCGCCGAGTTTGATCCGCTGGACGACGGCTTCGAGATTGGTACTTTGTCCGGCCGCGCCGGCGAGACGCCCGGCGAGGCTGGCGATGGTCGGCAGGCGCTCGTAGGTCTCGGCGTTCTGCCGCTGGCTGACGATGTGGATGATCTCATCGACGAAACCGTCGAGGCCGATGAAGGCCTTGAGGCGGGTGGCGCGCTCGACGGAGCCGAGGAGGCGGGCGGCGCATTGCTCGCGGATTTCCTGGAGTGAATTCATCGCTAATCCATCTTCACCCCGACAATCTGGAGGATGCGCTCGAGGTCGTCGTCGGAGAAGAAACGGATTTCCAGCGCGCCTTTGCCCTGCTGGTAGCGGAGGGAGATTTTCGTGCCGAAGCGTTCGCGCAGCTTGTTCTCGACGGCGGCGAGATGGGCGTCGCGGGGCAGGGGCGTGGCGCCGGGCTTGGCGGTGGCGGGCGGCGGCGGGAGCTGCAGATGGGCGACGAGCGTCTCGGTCTGGCGGACGTTCAGGCCCTCTTTCAGAATTTTCGCGGCGGCGTGCTTGATCTGGTCGGCGCCGGCGAGGCCGAGGATGACTTTCGCGTGGCCGGTGGTGAGGCGGCCTTCGCGCAGGTGGGCCTGCACTTCCGTCGGGAGCTTGAGCAGGCGGAGGGCGTTGGCCACGGAGACGCGGCTCTTGCCGACCTTGGCGGCCACGTCTTCCTGGCGGAGTTGAAAGGCCTCGATGAGCTGCTGGTAACCGAGCGCTTCCTCGACGGGATTGAGGTTTTCGCGCTGGAGATTTTCGATGAGCGCGAGTTCGAGCACGGAGCGGTCGTCGGCTTCGCGGACGATGACGGGGACTTCGGCGAGGCCGAGCAACTGGGCCGCGCGCCAGCGGCGTTCGCCGGCGATGAGTTCGAGGTGGTCGGCCTGTTCGCGGACGATGAGCGGTTGGACGATTCCCTGCTCGCGGATGGAGTCGGCCAGTTCCTTGAGTGCTTCGGGCGTGAAATCCTTGCGCGGTTGGAACGGGCTGGGGCGGACGCGGGTGATCGGGACGCGCCGCACCTGGTCGCCGGGAAGGGCGGCGGGCGGGGCGAGGATGGGGGCGGCGGCGGGAGCGGGATGAACGGCGGGAAGGGTCCCACCGAGCAACGCGCCCAGTCCGCGGCCTAAAGCCGGTTTTGCCATGCAGCGAGAATAGGGAGCAAGGAACGGAAAAGGCAAAAGTAATCTGGGTGCTTTTGGCTTTTGCGATTTCCCGTTTGCCCTACGCTCCGCGCATGAGCAAAAAAAGCGCGAAGATCGAGGCGTTGATCGCCGGCTGCCAGGGCCGGGGAATGGACGCGCACTATCTTGGCTACTTCGAATGTTTCAACCAGCGGCTTTTCTATGAGTCGCACGACGTGCTCGAAGAACTGTGGCTGGCCGACCGGCAGGGGCCGAACGACGGATTTTACAAGGGACTGATCCAGTTCGCCGGCGCGTTTGTCCATTTGCAGAAGGGCCGACTGCGACCGGCGGCGGCGTTGTTCAAGCTGTCACGTTCCTATCTCGAAAAATATCCGGACGTCCACGAGCGGCTGGAATTGGCGGCGGTGCGGCGACTGATTGATGGGTGGCTGGCGAAGCTGGAGGTGGGCGATTTCGCGGTCAATCCGCTCACGGCGGAGAACGCGCCGAGGTTGGAATTGATTTCGGGGTGAGTGTTTCCCGGAAACCGGCCGGAACGCCGACTTCAGCCGGCAGCAGGCGGCGGAGACCGGGAGAGCTGGAATTTACTGAAGCCCCATTGCGGCCGGATGTTTCTGCGGACTGTAGTCGGCGTTCCGGGCCGCCGGTGTAAACCTGCTTCTGTAAATTGTCTTTCTTCCCTCCGTCTTCACCCCGGAGGGGTGAAGACGCTCCGCGCGCGAAAAACGGTTAGAGGGCGGGCCACAATGGTTTCCTGTTGGGGTGTCAGCAAACACATCCAACCACCAAACCACATGGCCCACCACCCCAATCCTGAACTCTTGAACAACG
>CANMZY010000044.1:0-14078 GCA_947502425.1 Verrucomicrobiales bacterium | reverse complement strand
AATCCGCCGGCAGATGAACTTCGAGGACGGACGGCGCCTGCACGCACAGGCTCCCGACACCGACCTTCGCGCCTTTGGGATGCTGGCCGAACATCGCGGGGTCGAGGCCCCATTTGGCCGCCGCCAAGGAGGCGACGCCCTGCTCTTTTCCGGTTCCAGTGGGAGCCTCCTCCCGTCGGCTGCCACGGATAATCGCCCCCAGCAACGGCCCGCTCACCGAGGTGAGCTTGCGATAAAGCACCGTGTCCGGCGCGTCCTTGGCCAGTCCGGTGCCATCGCCGAGCAGCAGCTTTTGTACTTCGCCGGCCAGACGCTGCTTCTCCTCCGCGCTCGCGCTCAACTGCCATTTCGAGAGCAGCGATCCCGCCGCCAGGACCGATTCCGTCCCGCCGGCCTTGTCCGGCTCACTGAAAAAATTCCACACCCCCGCGTTGCCCAAGCTGTCGGCGTGCGGGTTGCCGGCGAGAATATTTGGTGAAACATCCTTGGCCAGATTCCAGGTGCGCGTGCCGTCACCAAGGTTCAAATCCACTGCCGTCAAATCACACGAATGATTGCCGTCGCGCGGGCCGATGACCACGGCCAGCACGTCGCCGGTCTGCACGGCGAGATTCTCGAACGGGCCGAACTTCACTTCCTTCCCGCCCTGGGCCGTGCCGGACGCGAGCCGTTGCCGGGTGGTGCCGTGCCGCAGCTCCACCGTCCACTCGACGCCGTTGCCACACTCGGGATGCGCGTGCTGCACCGCGCCCTCGACGCGCAGGGTGGCCGCGACGGGGCTGCGCCAGCCGATGATGACGCGCCGCTTCGGGGCAGGATGCACCACCACGCCGTGCGCCTTCACGTTGCCCGGCACGCGCACCGCCTGGTCGGAGGAGTTGGCGCTGACGCTCAAGGCATCCGCGCCCGTCCAGCCCTTGATGAAATCGTACTTCTCCGACTTCTCGTTTTTTTGCGTCAGGAGCGAATCGATGCGCGCCCCGCCCGCGCTGATGCCCAGGCAATCCAGCCACGCGGCCAGTACCGCCTGATCGACACCATGCTTCTGCGCCAAAGCCGCCACGCCACCCTGGTCCGGCGACGCGCTGAATTCCGCCGCCGCCGCGAGAGACTTGGCGGCGGTGGAGAATACTTTTTCCCGATGCGTCGCCAGCGCGATCATCGCCGACCGCACATCGCGCAGGAGAACATCCGGCCGGCCGGCCGCCACCAGCCGCGGGTTTTCCCACAGGGCGAAATCGTTCTCGTGGCCATCACCGGCGTCGGAGGCCGCCAAATACAGCGTCACGTCCCGGCCTGCCGACGGGGCCGGAAGCTTCATCCGCACTTCCCGCGTGCTAGCGAGCGGTGTCACCGGCACCTGCCACGCCTTCGGGCCGTCGCGCTTGCCGATATGGCCGACCTGGGTGAAGCGCCAGAGCGTCTGCTGCCATTGGGCGATGGTCTTCGTCAGGGCGGGCGCGTCGCCGGGCTGGGCGGCTTTCCATTGGGCGCGCAGCGGATCGAGAACCAGCGATGGCTTGGAGTCGCGCAGCGATTTCCAGAGCAAGCTCAGATATTTTTCATTCAACCCGTGGGCGCGGGCGACCTCCGCCATGGACTTCTGCCCGGAGTTCAGCGCGTCGCGCTCCGTGAGCGTGGCCGCAAGATATTTTCCGAACGGCAGCACGCCGCCGTCCTTGGTGTCGAACTTGATGCCCTGGAGATTGACGGACGATCCCCCACCCTTCTCCGTGTATAGCCCGTAGAAGGCGCGGATGGCCGCCAGTTTTTCCTCGGCCCAGTCGCGCTGCGACGTGCTCGGCGAGAACGCAATTCCATCCGGCAGCAGCACCGCGTGCTGCGCCACGTCCTTCCCGGCGTCGAGGAACTTGGTCACGAGCGACGGCGACATGACGAGCGAATTGCCCACGTTCATGAAGCCTTCGCCCGACGCGCCGTCCACCGGGAACTCGCGCGCGGGCGCGAGCGACGCCACGCCCGTCAGGTCGCGGAGAGTGGCGGTGTATTCCGCGTTCGAGAGGCGGCGCAGCACGACGGGGCCGGGATCGCCCGCGCGGGCCAGCGCCACTTCGTCGAGCACGGCGTTGACCCAGGTGAGCAATTGCTCGCGCTGGACCGGCGTGGGCTGCGGCTTGTCCTTCGGCGGCATTTCGTTGTTCACGAGCTGCTCGACGACGCCCTGCCAGATTTTCGGATGCTTCTTCACTTCGTTGAGCGAGGTGAAGCGTTCAAGCTCAAGGTCGCCCTTGTGTTTCTCCTTCGAGTGGCAGCCGAGGCAATACTCCTTCAAGACCGGGTGAATGGACTGGTCGAAATATTTCGGCGTGGTGACAGCGGGCGCGGCCCCGCCGGATGGAACGGCCAGCACCGCCAGGCCGGTCAGCAAAGCGGAGCGAAGCGGGCGAAGCATGGATTTCATTCTCTTGATCATTCCCTCTATTTTGGAGGTCACGCGAGCAATCCCTTCACCACGTTCCCCGCCACGTCGGTCAACCGGTAGTCACGCCCGGTGTGGCGGTAGGTCAGCCGCTCGTGGTCGAGGCCCATCAGATGCAGGATCGTGGCGTGGAGATCATGCACGTGCACCTGGTCCTTCGCGACGTTGATGCCGTAATCGTCGGACGCGCCATAGACCGTGCCGGGTTTCGTCCCGCCGCCGGCCAGCCACGAGGAGTAAACCCAGTGATGATGCTCGCGACCGCGGGCATCCGCGGAGTTGTTGAATGGGGTGCGGCCAAACTCGGTGGTCCACACCACCAGTGTGTCGTCGAGCATCCCGCGCGATTTCAAATCGCGCAGCAGGCCGGCGATGGCCCGATCGACGTTCCTGGCCAGCGGCGTGTGGGTGAGCATGTCGCCGTGCGCGTCCCAGTTGTCCGACGAGCCGACATCGATCAGCTCGACGAAGCGCACGCCGCGCTCCGCCAATCGCCGCGCGACGAGGCATTGCCAGGCGAAACCCTGCGTGCTGCCGCGCGACAATCCATAAAGCTGGAGCGTCGCGTCGGTCTCCTTGGAGAGGTCGAACACTTCGGGCATCTCGGCCTGCATGCCGAACGCGGTCTCGAAGGACTTGATGCGCGCGTTGAGCAGCGGATCGTCCGCGCGCGTGGCGAGATGGCGCTGGTTCATCTTCGCCATCGCGGCGAGTTCCAGTTCCTGCAAACGGCCGGTGGCGGCGCGGCGTTTGATGTTGGCGACCGGCTCAGCCCCCGGCAGCACCAGCGTGCCCTGATGCGCGCCGGGGAGAAAGTCGCTCGCCCAGACCTGGCCGCCCGCATACGGCGACTTGGGCGCGATGACGATGAACGACGGTAGGTTGCGGTTCACCGTGCCGAGTCCATAACTGAGCCACGAGCCGATGCTCGGCCGGGCAAAGGTGAACGACCCGGTGTGGATGCCGAGCGTCGCCTCGTAATGATTGGTGTGGTCGGACTTCATCGAACGGATCACGCAGAGATCGTCCACGCAGCCGGCCATGTGGGGAAAAAGATCACTAACCTCGGTGCCGCACCGGCCGTGCGGGGAAAATTTCCACTGGGGCCGCTTGGCGAACATTTTGAAGTCGCCCTTGCGTCCCTGAAATTCATCCACCGCAATCGACTTGCCGGCATCGGCGAAAAGTTTCGGTTTGGGATCCCACGAATCGACATGCGACACGCCGCCGCTCATGTAAAGGAAGATGACGCGCTTCGCCTTCGGCGTAAAATGCGGCGCACGCGGCAGCAGCGGATCAACGGGAGCGGAACGCGCGCCGTCCTCGGCGAGCAGTTGCGAGACGAGTCCCGGCAAAAGCACGGAGCCGCCGACCATCGACCGGAGGAAGCTGCGGCGGGAGTAATCGAAGGCAGGAGTGGTTTTCATAAGGTCATCAGTCCACGTGGAGAAATTCATTACTCCCGAAGAGCACGCGGGCGAAGGCGGCGAGGGCGGCGGAGTCGTGGTTGTTTTTTCCGGTCGCCCCCAACTCGGCGCGGCACGCGGCGAGGAACTCCGCCGCCTCGGCCCGCTCGGCCACCGTGGGCGAACGCCCCAGCGCGAGGCGATAGGCGGCGGTGACGCGTTGGGCTTCGTCCGTGCCCGCGGCCTGCACACGCGCGGCGAACTTCTCCGCCTTGGCGTGAACGAACGAGTCGTTGAGAAAGAAAAGTGCCTGCGTGGGCACGGTGGTGGTGAGTCGGGCGGCGGTGCTGGCGTTCGGGTCGGCCCCGTCGAAGAGCGCTAGGAACGGGTGGCGTTTGAGCCGCTGGGTCATGAGATAAACGCTGCGCTGGTTGTGGTCATACACGGCGCTGAACGGATTGTGCTGCGAGTAGCCCCAGCCGGTCGGCACGGGGAACGGATGGCCGCGGCCGGGCTTCGGGTCGAGTTCGCCGCTGACGAGCAGGATGGTGTCGCGGGTTTCCTCCGCGCTGAGGCGGCGGCGGGGGAAGGGGGAGAAGTGCTCAGTGCTCAGTTCGTCAGTGCTCAGTGAGGCCGCCCGGCCCTGGCCCGCCGCCGGCTGAGGACTGAGGACTGAGGACTGAGCACCGGGCACTGACGCCTGCTGATACGTCGCGCTGAGCATCACCAGCCGGTGCATCGCCTTCACGCTCCAGCCGCTTTTCACGAACTGCGTCGCGAGATGGTCGAGCAGTTCGGGATGCGTGGGCGGCTGGCCGCGCGTGCCGAAGTCGTTGGGTGTTTTCACCAGGCCCTGGCCGAAGTGATGTTGCCAGATGCGGTTCACCATCACGCGGGCCGTGAGTGGATTGGCCGGCCGGGTCAGCCACTCGGCCAGTTCGAGCCGTCCGCTGCCGGAAGTTTCCTCCGGCAGTTTGCCGCCGCCGAGAATTTCGAGAAAGCCGCGCGGCGCTTCGTTGCCCAGCTTGTCCGGCTCGCCCCGCAGTTGAATGCGGGCATTGCGCGGCGTGCCTTCGCCCACCGCGTAGGCCAGTTCGAAAGGTCCGTCGATGAGCATGGCGTTGAGTTCCTGCTTCGCCTGGTCGCCGCCGCCGTTCATCGCAGCCAGTTGGCCACGCAGTGCGACAACCTTCGCCCGGCGGGACTGACGTTCCCCGGCCGCAACCTGTCCCGGCGGCGCGGGCGGCGCTTCACCGATGATAAAATTGTCCGCATCCAGCGCCGGCTTCACCCCGGGCAGATGGCCGTAGCTGTCGATGAACGTGTAATCAATGCCGCCGTCCCAGCCGCTCGCGCACTCGCCAGCGAACTCCGTCCGGTCCACGGCCGTGCCAACCGACCCGGAGTAAGTCTTGTCCTTGAGATTCAACTCGAGTCGCACCTGATACCACTCGCCCAACTGGAGCGGCCGGACCAGATCGCGCGCGTTGCCGCTGCGGCGGAAGAACTGGGTGCTGTTGAAAAACAACTCGATGGCCGGCGATGCGCCTGATCCGTGGCCAAGATAAAACCGCCACGAACCGCCGCCGCCCGCCGCCGCGCTGACACAGCGGAAGTCGAAGTTCGCGTGGAGCCGTCCCGTCCGGTCGGCCTTCCAATGGTTCGTGAGCGTCTGGCCAAATCCGTTGTAGGCCCCGCTGTTTGGCAGGTGGATGCCCAGTTCGCCGGCGGGATAAAAGTTGCGGAACGGACTTTGCGATCCGGCCGAAATTTTCACCACGCTGTTCGGTCCCGGCCCCCACGGTGACGCTGGCGCGGTCTTGTCCGTCTGCAACTCGAAGTCGCCATCGAGGCCGACCAGTTGCTGCAACTGCCGGGTGAGCGCGGCGGGATCAGACCCGTTCGTCGTGGTGGCGATGATCGTGGGCGTGGTCGAGACGGGCGCGATCGGCGCAACCTGCAATCCGAGATTGTCGAAGGCGAGGCCGGGCAAAACGCCGTTCGTCTGGCCCGGCGCATCGAGCGCGATGAAATCCATCATGCCGTTCCACGCCGCCAAAAACGGCCGGCCGACAAACGTCACCACGTCGCCGGGCGCGCCGACCGAGCCCGAGACGGTGCGGGCCTGGAGATCGAGCGTGAGGTGCAGATTCTGCCATTGACCGGGCTTCAGCGGACGGATGGTTTCCATGCTCTCGCCGACCCGCAGCGCCAGCGAGCCGGACGAGATGAAAATTTCCACGGCGGGCGAAGACGGCCGCGCGCCGATCCAGAAGCGATGACGGCCGTCCTTCCCGCCACCGGCCACGCGGAAATCGAGGTTGGCATGGAGCACGCCCCCGCCCCGCTTCCAGCCGGGATGAACGGACTGGACGAGGCGGTAGCCGTTGGTGCCGGCAGGCACGCTCGCGCCGACCCGGCCGAGCGCATAAAGATTCTTGAACGGGCTTTGCGCGTCGCCGGTCACGGAGATCGGCCCGTCGTAAACCCACGGCGGCACCAGCACGCCCTTGCTGCCGCCAGCCGCCGGTGCCTGCATTTCAAAATCGCCGTCCAGGTCATCCACCGACCGCAACATCGCCGGGGACCCGCCCTGCCGGGCGAGACGCGCGTCGAATTCACGCCACTTGGGCTGGGATTCCTCCGGCGGCACCAGCGGGACCATGGCGCGCGACTTGGTTTTTTGTTCGGAGCCGGGGAACGCGTACCGGGTGCTCTCGAAAATCCCGTAAAGCCCGTAATATTCGTTCACCGAAACCGGATCGAACTTGTGGGCGTGACACCGCGCGCAACCCAGCGACAGGCCCAGCACCGTCTGCCCCAGCGTGTCGATGGAATCCTGAATCGTCAGGTGATGGTAATTCTCCGAGTCAAAACCGAAACGCCGCGAAATCGCCAGGTAGCCGGTGGCCGTCACGCGCCCGGCGTAGAGTTCGCGCGGGCCGCGCCGCGCTAGAATGTCGCCGGCGATCTGTTCGCGGAGAAATTCGTCGTACGGCTTGTCGGCGTTGAAGGCGTCGATGACCCAGTTCCGATAGCGCCACGCGACCGGCACCGGATAATCGGCCGTCTCCCCCGCGGTGTCGGCATAGCGCACGAGATCGAGCCAGTGGCGGCCCCAGCGTTCGCCGGACTGCGGCGAGGCCAGCAGACGATCGACGACTTTGGCGAAGGCCTCCGGTGAGGAATCGCTCTCGAAGGCGTCCGCTTCCGCCGCGGTCGGAGGAAGGCCGATGAGGTCGTAGGTGGCGCGGCGCAAGAGAGTGCGTTTGTCGGCGGCGGCGGCAGGCGGCGCGTCTTGCGCCCGCAGCTTCGCCAGAATAAAATCGTCCACCGAGGTGCGGGGCCACGGCGACTTCACGGCGGGGCGGGCCGGATTGCGGACCGGCTGAAAGGCCCAGTGCGGCTTGTCCGAGACTGCGGCGCGGCCGGCGGGAAACGGCGCGCCCTGCTTCACCCATTTCTCGAGGTCGGCGATGACGGCGGCGGGCAGCTTCGGTTTCTTGGCCGGCATCTCGAGGTCTTTTTCCTCGTGGCGCACGACGCGGAGAAGCAGGCTTTTCGCGGGATCGCCGGGGACGAGGGCCGGGCCGGAATCTCCGCCCTTGAGGAGCGCCGCGCGGGAATCCATCCGCAGCCCGCCCTTCAATTTTTCCGACGTGGCGCTGTGGCACTCGTAGCAATGCTGGACAAACACGGGGCGGACTTTCGACTCGAAAAAATCCTCCCGCGCATCCGCGGCGTGCAACGGCAGGGCCAGACCCCGGAGCAGGCAGAACATCGCGGCCCGCCTGACTCCGGAACGGAATGGCCGGGCAAGCGCTCCGCGCGAGAAGCGGCCGCCATATTTAAACAGGTTCAATTTCATGCGAGGATTTCCTTCACCACCTGGCCGTGCACATCGGTCAGTCGGATGTCCCGCCCGCTGAAACGATAGGTCAGTTTCTCATGATTCAGACCGAGCAGGTGCAGCATGGTCGCGTGGAGGTCGTGCATTTCGAGTTTGTTCGTCGTGGCCTTGTAACCCCAGTCATCCGTTTCACCGTAGGTCATGCCGCCGCGCACGCCGCCGCCGGCCAGCCAGACGCTGAAACCGAATTCGTTGTGATCGCGGCCATCGCCGCCCTGGGCAAACGGAGTCCGGCCGAATTCCCCGGCCCAGACGACGAGCGTCTCGTCAAGCAGACCGCGCTGCTTCAAATCGACCAGCAACCCGGCGATCGGCTGGTCAACGGCACGGGCATTGTCGCCGTGATTTTTCACCAGGCCGCCGTGGGCATCCCAGCGGTTGTAGCCGTCCACCATGGGAATGGTCAGTTCGATAAACCGCACCCCGCGTTCGACCATGCGCCGGGCCAGGAGACATTCGCGGGCATAGGTGCGCGTGTGTTCGTAGGGGGCGTCGAATCCGTAAAGCTTCTTCGTCGCCTCGCTCTCGCCGGCCAGATCCATCAGGCCGGGAATCGCCACCTGCATCCGCGCGGCGAGTTCAAAGTTGGCGATGGCGGATTCGAGCGCGTCCTCGCGGCCGGAATTTTCCAGGCCCTGCTGATTCAGGCGCCCGACCAGACGGCGCTTGGCCTCCTGCACGGTGGCCATTTTTTCGTTGGGAACGACATTGGCCAGCGGCGTGCCGCGCGCGTGGAGCAGCGAGCCTTGATAGGTCGCCGGAAGAAAGCCGCTCCCGAAATTATCGAGACCACCGGAAGGAATCTGCCCGCCGTTGAGAACGACGTAGCCGGGCAGGTCGGCGTTCACGCTGCCCAGGCCATAGGTCACCCAGGCGCCCGCGCTGGGCCGACCCTGCAGTCCGCTCCCGCTGTGCAGAAAATAATTCGCGCTGGTGTGTTCGGGAAAATTCGAGGTCATCGAGCGGAGCACACACAGGTCGTCCGCCCGTTCCGCGAGGCGCGGGAAGAGATCGCTGATCCACATTCCGCACTGGCCGCGCTGCCGGAAATTCCACGGGGACTTGAGCACCCGGCCAATGTTCTCGAACTGCGTCTTCTCGAGTTTACCGATGGCCTGGCGCGGGTCCTGGCCGTGGTATTTCGCGAGCAGCGGCTTGTAGTCGAAACTGTCCACCTGCGAGACCGCTCCTTCCATGAAGAGAAAGATCACGCTGCGGGCCTTGGCGGGAAAGTGGGGCAACTTCGGTTCCAAGGAACGCCGGGGCGGGGCGACGATGGCGGCAAGGGCGTCCGGCACGGCGGGGCTGAACATCGCCGCCAACGCAAGCGCGCCGAATCCATTCGAGGCGCGGCGCAGCATTTCGCGGCGGCTGATGCGCGGGTCGAGGAACAGATCGTTGGGGCGCGAGGGCTTCATGTCATTTCACATAGATGAATTCGCTGGCGTTGAGCAGGGCGTGGCACAAGTCGCCCCAGACCGCGGTGCTTTGCCCGTCAGTCGTATTGTGCAACTGGCGCAGGTCGCGAAGTGATTCTAGGCACGCGGCGATCTCCTGGTCCGCCGGTAGACGCCCGTAGGCGGACTCAAACAGCCACCGGACCCGCGCCGCCGCATCCGCCTCGCGCGTTTCGCGCAGGAGCCGTTCCGTCCAGACCCGGGCCTGCTGGTGAAAAAGCGGATCGTTCATCAGCGCGAGCGACTGGGCGGGCACGTTGGTGACATTTCGCCGGCCCACCGTGCTGAACGGCGTGGGTGCGTCAAAAGTCTGCATCAAGGTTGACAGAAAGTTACGTCGCATGCCCGCATAGACGCTGCGGCGGCCGTCGCCATCCAAAGGCCCGCTTTGCTCCGGCCGGCCGCGGCCCACAATAAACTCGGTCAGATGCACCGGAACCGGCGGCCCATACACCGTCCGGTTCAGCCGGCCGGAAACCGCGAGCAACGAGTCACGGATCGCCTCGGCCTCGAGCCGGCGGACCGGCATCCGGTGGAGCAAGGTGTTGGATGGATCGAGTTCCTCGGCGCGCGCCTCCGCCGCGTGGCTGCTCATGGCAAAGGTCCGGGTGAGCACGAGTCGTTTGATCAGCCGCTGAAGCGACCAGTGGTCTTCATGCACCAACTGCCACGCGAGGTGGTCGAGCAGTTCGGGATGCGTGGGCCGGTCGCCGAGCGCGCCGAAATTATCGACGCTGGCGACGAGGCCCCGGCCGAAGACATGGTGCCAGACGCGGTTGACAATGGTGCGCGCCACGAGCGGATTGGCGGGATCAACGAGCTGCCGGGCCAGTTCGTAACGGCCGCTCGACGACGCCGGGGTAATCGTTTTCGCCGGGGCGAACACCGCCGGCAAACTCCGCGGCGAAACCGCGCCCGGCTGGAACGGCTTGCCGCGCACGAGAATGTTTTCATCCACGCCCGTGCCGTCGAACCACGCGACCGCCGTCTGCGATTCCCATCGGACGCGGCTGGCGAGATTGCTCTGGGCGGCGAGAAATTCGCCCGCCATGGCCAGCGTGGCGACGTCCGGTAACGCGCTGGACAGCGTGGGGTTTTGCACCAGCCAGTTGGCCAGCGCCGCGTCCCGGGCAGACTCGAGAGAGTTGGCGAGGGTGCCCCGGCCCAGATGTCGGTTCGCCGCGACCAGCGCGTTCTGAAACTCCTTCGCGTAATCCGCCGACGAGCGGGCGGAGGCGGACGGTTCGAACGCGGCTCCGGACTGCCATTTCGGAACTTCCGCCGACTCGACGACCATGAGCACTTCCAATTCGCCGGTGCCCTCCGGCCCAAACTCGACATGCGTCCGGTGCCCGCTGTACGGACTGAGATCGTGGGTGACCCAGCGCGGTTCGGGCTTCGCTCCGCCGTCGAATGTCTGCACCAACCGCGCGTGCAGAGGGCCATCAACCATCAGGTGCGAATCGACGGCGGCATAAACTTTGGCCTTGCCCCGGATGAGGTAATGCAGCCGGCCGACGCCGAGCGTCACCGTCGGCGTCCGCAACATCTGGCCGGAGCGCGCGGTGGCCGCCAGCGTGCCGGAGTCGTTCTGATTTCCGGGCGCGGACTTGAGGTGGTTCCAAAACAGGTCGCGCCGCGCCGCGCCATAAGTCATCACGCGCGCGATGGGATTGGTTGGGTTGTTTCCGGCGATGATGTCGCCCGGCCGCAACGGACGCGGGCCAAAGGCTTCTCCGTCAACCTTCCACGGTTGCTGATCCGGCCGGGTGAAATCGGCGACGACCCGCGCGCCTGTGGGCAGGCCAGCCGGTCTGGCCTGACGGTGCGCGGCCAGCAGATCCACGAAACGTCCGGGGACAACTGAATCAGGATGCAGGGCGACTTTGGCAAAGGAATGAAGCGGGCTAGCGGGATTGGCGGCGGCGGCGCCGAGTAGTTCGCCCCAGCGTTGCAGTCGGCTTGAATCTAGGGAATTTTTCCGCGCGGCCTCGGCGGCGACAGCGGCGGCGTTCTGCTTTTCCGCCAAGAGAACTTCCCGCGCGGCCAGCAGGTAATCCGCCGTCTGCCCAAGGCCGCGTTCATTCGACGCCGCCACGGCCTTCGCCAGTCCGGGCACGAAACGTTCACGCAGCGCCGTCAGTTCGGCCGCCATCTTCCGGTTGTTCTCCATGGCCTCAAAACGCACCTGCCGGAAACTCGAACCGAGCATAAATCCGCTCAGCGCGTAGTAATCCTGCGCGCGGATGGGATCGAACTTGTGGTCGTGACACCGGGCACAGGCGACGGTCAGTCCAAGGAAGGTCTTGCTGAAAACATCGACCTTGTTGTCGATGCGCTCGCACTCGTCCTGCCGAATGTCCACCGGCGAGTGAACCTCCTCGCCGAGGAAGGCCCAGCCGGTTCCGAGCACGGACTCGTTGATCTCGGTGCCGGGACGAAGGCGCGGCACAGGCAGCAAATCGCCGGCGAGATGCTCGGATAAAAACTGATCGTAGGGCACGCCCTCGTTGAACGCCCGGATCAGGTAGTCGCGATAGTGCCAGGCATTGGCAATGATGTAGTCGCTCTCATGCCCGCGCGACTCCGCGTAACGCATCAGGTCCATCCAATGCCGCGCCCAGCGCTCGCCAAAATGCGGCGATGCGAGCAGTTGATCGACGACCCGCTCGCGCGCGCCGGGTTTCGTGTCCGCCAGAAACGCCTGAATCTCCTCGCGACCGGGCGGCAGTCCCGTGATGACAAAGTGAACGCGTCGCAACCAGGTGCGATCATCGGCGGCGGGCGCGGGCGTGATTCCAGCGTCCTCAAGTCGTCGCAGAATAAAGCGATCCTCAGTGCCGAGCGGCCAGCGGAGGTTCTTCACCGTCGGTGCCGCCTGACGACGTGGCGCCTCCCAGAGCCAGGCCTGGTTCTTTTTGCGCTGTTCGAGATTGAAGTCCCCGATCTTGGTTTTGGGGGAAGCGGTATCGGTGGCCGGCCACACCGCGCCCTCGCGGATCCAACGCTCGAAGTCCGCGATGACGGCGTCGGGCAGCTTCGGTTTTTTCGGCGGCATGGCGAGGTCCTTGTCGCGATGCGTCATCGCCTGGATGAGCAGGCTGGTCTCGGGACGGCCAGGTATGATGGCGGGACCGGTCTCGCCGCCGGCGAGGAGTTCCTTCCGGCCATCGAGCCGGAGACCGCCCTTGAGTCTCCGCGCAGACGCGCTGTGGCACTCAAAGCAGTGCTCGGCCAGAACGGGCCGAATTTTGGTTTCGAAAAACTCATCTCCCCCGCCGGCCGCCAATGAACAAAGCGGCGCCGTGCCCGTGGAGAAAGCGAGCACCAGCACCGGCATGAAAAGTCTGCGGTTCATTCAAGGTTCGGTGCAAAATTAAATGCAATTCCGGCGGGATGGAATCAGTTTCTTCAACGATTTCATCTGCGCCGTGGGGCTTTCAAGTTCCTCGGATCCAAATCCGGCGTAAAATTTCCGGGAAAAGTGGCCGACTGGGCATTCGGACGCCGGGTCTTTCACCTTCACTGCCAGGTCGAAATTGACACCCTTCCACGTCAATGCCCATGATTGCGCCGGAAAACAGAATTACGCCTATGCCAACAATGCACGAAATTGATTACAAGATTTACGGGGACGACATGCAGTTCGTCGAAGTGGAACTCGACCCCATGGAAGCAGTCGTCGCCGAGGCCGGCGGGATGATGTTCATGGAGGACGGCATTGAGATGGAAACAATCTTTGGCGACGGCTCGCAAAAGAACAGCGGCTTTCTCGGCACGCTGCTGGGCGCCGGCAAGCGCCTAATCACCGGCGAATCACTGTTCATGACCGTCTTCCAGAACCGCGGCGCCGGTAAAAAGAAGGTCGCGTTCGGCGCCCCGTATCCCGGCAAGATCATCGCCGTGCATCTTTCCGAGATCGGCGGAGAACTGCTGGCGCAGAAGGACTCGTTTCTTTGCGCGGCCAAGGGCGTGACGCTCGGCATCGCCTTCACCAAGCGTTTCGGCGCGGGACTGTTCGGCGGCGAGGGTTTCATCCTGCAAAAGCTGGAAGGCGACGGCCTCGCCTTCGTGCACGCGGGCGGCACGTTGTACCAGCGCGATCTCGCGCCCGGCGAACGGTTGCGCGTGGACACCGGCTGCATCGTCGCCTTTCAGCCGAGCGTGGAGTACGACATTCAAATGGTCGGCGGCATCAAGAGCGCGCTCTTCGGCGGTGAAGGCCTGTTCTTCGCCACCTTGCGCGGGCCGGGCCGGGTGTGGCTGCAATCGCTGCCGCTCAGCAGGTTGGCCGGGCGGATCGTCGCCTCCGCACCGCAGACCGGCCGCGGCGGACGCGAGGAAGGATCCGTGCTGGGCGGCCTCGGTCGCATGCTCGACGGTGACAACTAGGGAAGCCGTGCGGAACTCCTGCCCAGTTTCACTCCCCCGCCGCCGCCAAGAACTCCCGCCACTCCTTCTCCGTGTCCACGTCCGTCAAAATCCGCAGCACCTGGATGCTCCGCCGCGCGGCCCTGGCCCGTTGCATGGTCTCGGCCAGCACCGTCTCCGAACTCCAGGTGATGCCCTCGAACAATTCCGGCGACGGCTGCCGCAGCCCGATCAACCAATAACCACCGTCCACCGCCGGGCCGACCACCACGTCGTGCTTCCGCAGTTCGCGCCACGCCTCCTGGATGTCGCCCGCGTTCACCTCGGGACAGTCGGAGCCGATGATGACCACCCGCTGCGCGCCCGCCGCGAACGCCTCCGCAAACGCCGCCTGCAACCGTCGTCCCAAATCTCCCCCGCCCTGCCCGCGCGCCCGCCAACCCGCGCGCAGCCACGGCGCGATTTCCGCCGCCGCATCATCCGGGGCGTGGCGC
>CANMZY010000043.1:0-14288 GCA_947502425.1 Verrucomicrobiales bacterium | reverse complement strand
GCCTGGCACGATCCGCGCAATCCCATCGTGAAAATTTTCGGCGGCCAACGGCTGGACCTCTGGTCCCTCAAGCCCGTCTCGAATCCAAAACCGCCCGCTGTCCAAAACCGCAGGCTCGTTCGCAATTCCATTGATCAATTCATCCTCTCCCGGCTCGACGCGGCGAAACTCGCGCCCGCGCCCGAAGCCGACCGGCGCACCCTCGCCCGCCGGCTGTGGTTTGACCTCATCGGCCTGCCGCCGTCGCCGGAGGAGATGCAGGAATTTCTCGCGGACCAACGGCCCGACGCCTACGAGCGGCTCGTGGATCGACTGCTTGCTGCGCCGCGCCATGGCGAGCATCAGGCGCGCGCGTGGCTCGATGTCGTCCGCTACAGCGACAGCAACGGGTTCGACTGGGACGAGTTCCGCCCGCGCGCCTGGCGGTTCCGCGATTACGTCGTCCGTTCGTTCAACGCGGACAAACCATTTAACCAGTTCATCCGCGAACAACTCGCCGGCGATGAACTCGTGAACGGCCCGCCGAAGGACGCGGCGGAGCAGGACCGCCTCATCGCGACCGGATATCTGCGGCTCGGCCCGCACGACAATTCCGCCGGAGCCTTCAACGAGCAGGACCGCAGCCGCGCCGAGCTGCTGGCCGATTTGACGTAGACCACGGGCAGCGCGTTCCTCGGCCTCACGCTGGGCTGCTGCCGCTGCCACGATCACAAATACGATCCACTCTCCCAGGCGGATCATTTCCGGCTCCGGGCGTTTTTCGAGCCGGTGAAATTCGCTGACGATCTGCCGCTCGACCTTGCCGCGGAGCAGGAGGCAATCCGCCGCAAAAACCAGGCGGTCGAAGAGAAGATCAAGCGTGCGGAGGACGGGCGCGCAGCGTTGCTCGCCCCGCTGAAGGCGCGTCTGCGGGAGGAGCGCATGGCGAAACTCACGCCCGCCGAGGCGGAATTGTTAAAACTGCCCAAGGAGAAGCGGCCGGCCGAGGCGAAGAAGCAAATCGAGGAGATCGAGAAGAAGCTGGAGCCGGATGAGAAGGAATTGAAGGCCGGGCTGACGCCGGAGCAAACAGCGGCGCGCGACGAATTCACCAAACAGATCGACGAGATCAAAAAGCAGAAGGTCGCGTTCACGCTCGGCCTGCTGATGACCGACGCCGATGGCAAGCCACCCGTCACGAAAATTTTGTTCCAAGGGAACCACAAGGATCCCCGTGCCCCCGTGGAACCGGGCTTCATTTCGGTGCTGTATCCAAATCCGGCGACGATCCGGGCGGGCGCGAATCCGAAGACCACGGGTCGCCGTCTCGCGCTGGCGGAGTGGATTGCATCGCCGGAAAATCCTCTGACTGCGCGCGTGCTCGTCAACCGCGTCTGGCAGTCGCACTTTGGCCGCGGTCTGGTGGCCACGCCGAACGACTTCGGACTGGCCGGCGCGCGCCCAACCCATCCCGAACTGCTCGACTGGCTCTCGTCTGAATTTGTGCGCGACGGCTGGTCGGTGAAGCGGCTGCACCGGCTGATCGTGACGAGCGCGGCGTACCGAAGTAGTTCAGTGCTCAGTGCGTCAGTGCTCAGTCAGAAGCTCACCAGTCCAAAGGCCGCACACACTGTTTTACTGAGCACTGACTACTCCCGCCAAACCATCCGCCGCCTGAGCGCCGAGCAACTCCGCGATGCACTGCTCGCCGTCTCCGGCACGTTGCTCGCGCGCGAGGGCGGACCGCCGGTCTGGCCGGAGCTGCCGGCGGAAATATTGCAGGCGAACCCGGCCTTCCTCGATGACAACGAGACGAAGACCAAGGGCTGGTATCCATCCCCCGCCACAAATCAGAACGTCCGCAGCCTTTTCTTGATCCAGAAAAAAACGGTGCATGTGCCGTTCATGGAAACCTTCGACCTGCCGGAAAATTCCACCTCCTGTCCGCGCCGCCATGAATCCATCGTCGCTCCGCAGGCGCTGACGTTGATGAACGGAGCGCAGGCCGTCGCTGCCGCCCGCGCGCTGGCGGAGCGCGTGAAGCGCGCAGCCGGGGCGGACACGGGAGCGCAAGTGGCCCGTGCGTTCGCGTTCGCGTATCAGCGCGCGCCCGGGCCGGCGGAGCACGGTGCCTGCCTGAAATTTTTGCGGCAACACAGCCTCACCGAACTCTGCCGCGCGCTGCTCAATGCGAATGAGTTCATCTACGTGGATTGACCGGAAAGCGCGGCTGCGCCGGGTAGCACAGGCCGCTGGCCTGTGCCGAGCGGCGACTCGCCGCTCGGAATGGGGAGGGTGCGCGAACTTTTCGAAACGTTTGTGGCAGGACGAAGCTCCTGCCCGTTCCGGCCGGCCAGTGGCCGGACGGCACATGCGGGTCGCCCGTGCCACCCATGCCAGCTTCGGAATTCGGGTTAAGCCCGAACCGCGCCGCTCCGCCGGGTGCTCGCAGGGTTCTGCCGGCTGAACTCGGCGTTCGTGTGACCACCGCTGTTCAATCCTTTTTTGGCGGCGGCTCCGGCGGGGCCTTCTTCTCGTCGGGCAGCAGTTCCTGGAGGGTGCGGATGGGGTGGAAGGGCATCAGGAAAACTTTCGGAATGTAGAGGGGGCTGGTCTTCGGATCGGAGAGCGAGCCGGCGACCTTGTATTCTAAAAGCTTGGTCACAGGCCAGAGCACCTTGCTCACCAGCAGCCCGAGCAGCGGCACGTCGCGGAACAGCTCCGCCTCCATCCGCCCATGGATGCGGGACTCGAAATCCACCGTGCCTTCATACTGCATCCGCATCCCGGAGGCGTGGATTTCGAGGTCGGTGCTGGCGAGGACGCTGTTGGTGATGGCGAAGGTCGCGGTGGCCTGGCGGGCGCGGCTGCTGCCGAGCCCGGGCACGACCTTGTTCAGCATTGGCGAAAAAATTCCGAAGACGGGAAACTCCCAGATCAGGCCGTCGCGCAGCTTCATCTCGCCGCCGCCGTGCCAGCTTTTCGGCTGGTCGGTGTTGGCGCGGACCACGGAAAGCTGGCCGCCCAGGACGCCCTCCAGCTTGTTGGTCTTGCTGAACAGATCGACCATGAGCGAGTGCAGATTCACCTCGCTCAAGCCGACGCGGAAGGAAAAATCAGCGCTGCCCCCCGGCAGGAAAGTGAAATGCGCGTCGCCCCCCACGCGTCCCTCGTGAAATGCGCCCTGGACGTTGGTGAGCGTGAGCGTGTCACCCAGCCAGTGAGCGGTGGTAGTGACTTCGGTGAGCCGGTAATCCCGCCATTGAAACGGCCCGCCGAAAATCTCGAAGCGCATGTCATCGAGGGTGGTTTTTGGATCAAGATCGACCACGCCGTTGAGGCGCACCGTTGGTGGCCGACCGAACTGGAACGGGGCCATCGTCTTCTCCACCTTGGGGCCGAGCGCGCGCAGCGCCTCCGTCGGGGCGAGGGTGCTCAGGCCGTTGGTGATGAAAATTTTGTCCCGGTTGAAATCGACGCGGACTTCGGAAACGGTGCCGGTACCCTCGGGCCGGTGGATCCGGGTGTTGGCAAAGGTCAGCAGGTTGTTGGTGAAGGTCAGGCCGGTGTCGAGCTCGCTGATCGACTGGCCGCGAAAAGAAAAGTTCGTGACCGTGACGTGCAACCGGGCGGCGGTGGTTTTGTCATCCTCCCAGTTGCCGATGATGCTGCCGGCGACGCGGGCCGGGCCGGTGAATTCGACCAGATCAAACGCGGCGCGCGGCGCCTTGTTTTTGACGAGCGGCCGCAGCGCCTTCAGATCGATGCCGCTGTCGATGTGGAAGAAATATTCGTGGGTGAGGTCGTTGTTGGTGTAGCTCATGACGAGGACGCCCTCGGGCCGGGTGATGTGCAGCCCCGGCAACTGCCAGACGAAGTTGGAATAAAGCAGCGGCCCGCGGCCCGACGTGGCGGGCACGCCGCGAAATGTTCCAGCGCCCACTTCAAACTTTCCGCGCAGCGCCAGGGTCGGCAGCATCGCTCCCTCCCAGTCCGGAGCGCGATTCGTCCAGGCGGGCAGGACAATCCGGGCTGTGCCTTCGAGGCGCGGCGGCGCGCGCCAGGTGAACTGCCCCAGCCACACGCGGGCCTCGTCGGGCAGCGCGGGCGCGATCTTGAGCGGATCAAAATCCGTGTTCAACGCGAGCGACAGTTCCCGCGTGATGGCGTCCAGCCGGACGGTGGCGCTCCACTGGCCGTCGGCCAGTTTACCTTTCGCCGCGTCGATGGTGAACAGCGGCGCGCGCCAGCGGCCGGCGAGGGAGGTGGTCGGCACGTCCAGATTGGTGACCTGCAAATGGGTCAGGCTGGTTTCCAGATCGACCGGAATTTTTTCCAGGCGCGTTGCCCACGAAACATTGGTGTCGCCCAGCCGAAGTTCGTCCGCCGCCGGCAGGGTCAGGCCGGCGCGAATGGAGACGGTGGCGGCACGGGTCTGCTCGATCCGGGCGTCGGCCAGTTGCAGTTGCGTGGTCAGGGAACGCGGCCAGAGGTTGGAAGCAACCTGGACGGCCTGCGCGTTAAGTTGGGCGTGGGCGGAGCGAAAGCGGCCGGACTCCAGCTGATTGGCGATCACGGAATACTCGGCCCGCACCAGCGCAGGATCGTTCGTGTCGTGGGCGAAGCGCGCCGTCAGGGAAAGGTTGCCGGCCCGGCCCCACGCAGTCTTCGCGTCCTTGAGCTGCAAGGTCAGGCTGGCATTTGTCGGGGAAAGCTGGGTCAGCGATGGCGCCGCCTGCATGGTCAGGGCCATCCGTTTGGCCTGGCCCCAGGGCGTGCGCGGGTCGTCGGTCTGGAGCTTGACTTCCACCCGCAGCAGATCGTTCGAGTGCGGCCGGGTTTGTGCGGAAAGGCTGAGATTTTTTCCGCTCCCCCGGGGCGAGGAATATTGCGGCGTGGAAAATTTCAGGTCGGCTGAAAAAGTTTTCAGGTCGCGGGCGTCCCCCCAGATCGAGCCGGACAGCTGGGCCGGCGCCTGCAACTGCGTCCGGTCCACCTCGTCAAGAAAGTCGCGCCAGAAGGCCGCGAGCGTGTGCGGATCGGGCGGTTGGCTGCCCCCGAAGTTCCAGTTGCGAATGGCATACGCGTTGGTGATCGTGCCATGAAGGGCGAGATTGATGCCCAGGCTTTGCGCTGTGAACGAGGTCAGCTTCCAGGTGTCCTGCGGCAGAAATCGCAGGTGGGCGTGGATTTTTTCCACCGCCACCTGGCGCGGCGTCTGGTTCGTCTCCCAGACCGACCAGAGCAGCCGTCCGTCCTGGAGGATGACGCCGTCGAGTTGAAATTCCCGCCGCCAGAGCGCGTCCTCGTTGAGGCGCAGGGTCAGTTCGTCCGCAGAAAATTTTGGGCCATGCGCCTCGCCGGCCCGGCCGAAGACGACGTGCTCGGCGACGATGCCCCGATACCAGCGGTAGCGCAGGCGGTTGAACTCGACCTCCATGCCCTGCGCGCGCAACTCGGCGCGGAGATGCTGCTTGAGAAAATCCGGCAGCCCGACCTGGTTCAGCCAGATGACGGCGATGACGGCGGCCAAGACGAGGAGCAGCACAGTGATGCGGAACCAGCGGAAGAGGCGGCGGGCGAGCGGCCAGAAACGGCGTGGTGCGGCGCGTGGCATAATTTTTATTTCTGCGGCGGGATGCTCAATTCACGCAGGATTTCGGGATAAAGCTGCCAGGGGAATTCAAAGACCCACGGCTGACCGTCCACCAGCGTCGAGGCATAGGGCAGCCGCAGCAGCGAGGAGCCGCCGAAATCCATGGTCAAAGTCTGGAACTTGTCACCGACCTTGATCTCAATGCTGATGGTGTGGCCGGTCCCGGTGAAACCGTGGCGGGCGCGGCCCTCCGCGCCGCGCGCCACCCAGGTCATGGCGTGCATGTCGCCGAGGCGGAACATCATTTCCTCCATGGCCCACGGGTTGACGGTGCCGGGGGAGCCGGGCGCGAGCGACCAGTCGCCCCCGGCCGCGCGCACCAGCACACGGGTCTGGCCGTGCTGCCGGACGGTCACGCGCACGACCTGGTTGGTGGTGAAATTCCAGACGCGATGATCGCGCAACTGCCACGCGGCGGCTGGCAGATAATGAAAATCCAACTGCCGCACCGCGTACACCGAATCCTCGTCCGCGCGCCGAACAAACACCTGGTCGTTCAGGTTCGTGCCGAAATCGAGCTGGGCGAGCACGACGTTGGTGGGGCCGCCGGCGTTGGTCACGGCCGCTTTCAAGACGTATTGGAGTGGCGGCGGCTTCAGGCCGTAGCTGGAAAAATCAGTCACGACATCCTTCACGTACTCGGTGATTTCAAACTGGCTCAACAGGACCAGCAGGTCGCGCATGTAGGGAACGTCCGCCGGGAGATTGTCGCCAGTCGTCCAGGTGTGGTTGGTCTGCCGGCGGAGCGTGAACGGCTCGGCGCCGCGCACGTCGATCAGGTCCACCGCCGCCGGATCGAAGGCGACCAGTCGGCGGTCGCGCAGTTCGGTGAACGGCGTGTGCAGCGTTTCGAGAAGTGTTTTAGGAACGAGCACGATGTTCGTCTGGCTCAGGCGGCGCGCATAGACGCTGGCCGGATCGTTCGTCGGGCTGCGGCCAAACTGGACGCGCTGCAGATGGTTGGTGCCCTGGCCGAACAACAGCTCGAGCGCCGGCGGCTGCAATCCGAAGGCCTCGAGGTCGGCCTTGGGATCGTCGGTGACAAAGTCCAGGACGCGCGCCTGGCGGATTTTTTCAAACAGCGCCTCGACCTTCGCCTGGTCGGCGCGCTGCTGGGGACGGCTCAGTTGCCAGAGCCGGGTGGTGGCCTCGCGCTGCAGGGCGAGGCCGCCGCCGGTCTTGCTGGTCTCGACGCGGTCGAAATTCCAGCCGGCCAGGTTGAGCAGCGCGGTTTCGCGCCAGTCGTTGAGCGTGCGCGGCAGGCGGTCGATCAGACCGGCCTCGACCACGTAGATGCCGGGCCGGCCCACGACCTGCAAATAGACCCGGTCGCCCGCGGCCGTGCGCGCGCCGATCTGCAGCTCATGGCGCGATCCGCCAGCCACGAGCGTCAGCACGGCCTGCGGGGCGTCGAAGCCGAATTCGTCGGGGCTGTGTTTGCGGCGGCCCAGTTCCTCGGGCGAGATGCGGGTCTGCGGGACGAGCTGTTCGAGCGACTGGAGCAGGCTCTCGACGGCGACGGGCGCGGCGGGATAGGCGAGCGGGTTGGTGACATTCCAGCTTTCGCCGGCGCGTTCGAGGTGGAGGACGAACTGCTTGCCGCGCCGCAGTTGCAGGCCGGTGACGCCAGCCGCCTTGAACTGCGGCAACACTTTCTCCGGCGGGGCCGTCGCCCCGGTCTCCACCAGGTGCTGCTCGAAGAAAAAGATGAAGGCGGCCAGCGCGCCGGCCAGCGCGAGCAGATACCATGTCTGGGTCCACTTCATATTTTCATCAGCTTCGCCGCCGCAGCCAGACGAGCAGGCCGATGAGGAGCACGCCGCCGGGCATGCCCAGCAGCAGAATCCAGCGCACGGCCAGAAGCTGAGACTGGGTCATGGTGAGTTTGTAGGTCTTGATCGGCCGGGGGGCGAGGCCGCGCAATAGCACGTTTTGATCAACCAGCCAGCCGGCGAGATTTGCGGCGAAATCGCGGTTGGCCACCGACTCAATGGCGTCGTTTTGCAGGAAGAAGGAATCGCCCACCACGGCCAGACGGCTGGTGCCGCGCTCGGCAGCGACACCGGGGATGTTGCCCTTTTCCACCGCGACCATGAGCGGCACGGAGCCGCGCTGGTCGAGCGCGGGGTTGGATTGCGGAACGCCTTTGCGGATGTCGGTCACGACGATGCTGTTCGGCCCGGTGAGCAGCAGTTCCTCGATCTTGGGCGCGTCGGCCCGGGACGACCCGCCCTTGAGCCGGCTGATCGAGCGCGGCATCAGGAGGTAGAGCTGGGATTTTTGCAGCGACCGGACGATGGCGTGACCGCCGAGATCGGTGGGCACGATGCCCTTGCCGGAACGGCCGGGGGAATTTTCGACATCGACCACGAGGTTGTCGCCCACGGCCACGTCCCAGGCAGCGAGCAGTTTTTCCAGGCCGGTTTTTTTACCGACGGAAAAATAATTGAACAGGATGAGCGCCCGGCCGCCTTGTTCGAGGTAGCGCTGGATTTTTTCCAGCTCGTCGGCGGGGATCGGATCGGTCGGGCCGGCGATGATGAGCAGGCTGCAATCCGCCGGCACAACGCCCGCGCCGAGCAGGGATAGCTTTTCGAAGGGAATATTGCTCTCGTCGCGCAGAATGGCGGAGAACTTCGAGTAGCCCGGCCCCTGGTCGGTGCTTTCGGGCGCGTGTTCGCCGTGGCCGCGCAGGAAATAGGCCTTGAGCGGGCGGCTGGCAATGATGCTGTAGAGGGCGGAGGTGAAGAGCAGCTCACCTTTGAAATGGGTGCGTTGCACCTCGTTCGTCTGGCCCGCCATCATGCTCTCGACGTCGTAGTCGGACATTTCCGAGCCGTTGATGAAACGTGTCCGGCCGTTGCCGTCGAAGATGACAAGGTTCCGGTCGCTCACCTGGGTGAGCTTGTAGCGGCTCTTGACCACTTTGGCCGCCGCCGGGTCGCGCGTGTAATCGACCAGCTCCACCTCGATCTTCGGGCTGGAGTATTTGTATTCCTTGAGGAGCGCGGTGACCCGCGTATAAAGAACGTCTGTCGAATCGAAATAGACGGTCACCTTCACCTCGTTGGTCAGCGCACGGAGCACCTCGCGGGTGCGGTCCGAGAGCCGGGACTGGGACTGGTCCGTCACGTCCAGGCGCTGATAATGGCGGATGGCCAGGTAATTCACCATCGCCACCAGCGCCAGCACCACGGCGACGGTCAGGATCACGTTCAGCCCCACGCCCCAGCGGCGGAGCGCCGAGAAGCTGAGTTTTTCTGCGGGATCGTTTTCCATGGCCTATTTCCAGCGGCGGCTTTCCACCACCTTGTGGGTCAGAAACAGAAACAGCACCGTCAGGCTGCTGTAAAAGGCCAGCGCCCGCGTGTCCACCACCCCGCGCGCGAAATCCCGCATGTGTTCGAGGAGCGAAAGGTGCGCGAAAAGCTGCGCCAGCCAGCCGGTGCGCCCCGCAAAGCTGATCGAAAGAAAACTCAGCAGGAAGAGAGAGATGCCCAGCGCGAAGGCGCCCATCGCGGCGATGATCTGGTTGCGTGTCAGCGCCGAGGCGAAACAGCCGAGCGACATGTAGAGCGCGCCGAGCAGGAAAATTCCGAGGAAGGTGCTGCCCAGGGTGGCCACGTCCAGCACGTCCGGCGCGTTGCTGTAATGACGCACGATGAAGATGCAGCCCAGCAGCGGCAGCCACATCATCATGTAGAAAATCATCGCCCCGGTGAACTTGGCCATCACCACCTGGAAATCGCTGACCGGCGTGGTCATCAGCGTCTCGAAGGTCCCGGAGTATTTTTCCAGCGCGAACGAGCGCATGGTGATGATCGGCGCAGCCAGCAGTAGGATCAGCCAGAAATAATAGGTGCTGTAAAACAGCTCCATGACCGGCTGCTCCGTCGGCTCCGAGTTCAGCGCCTGCAACAAATTGACAAAGCAGAGGCCGAGCAAAAACAGCACCACCGAGATCACCACGTAGCCCGTCCACGAGCCGAAGATCCCGCCCAGTTCCCGCCGCACCATGGTCCACCAGGCCTGCATCAGTTGTCCTCCTCCTTGTCCGGCCGGGTCACGCGCACAAAAATGTCCTCCAGCGAATAACGGCTCCGCGTCAGCTCCCGCAGCGGCCAGCCCCGCTCCCGGGCCAGCGCGAAAATCGCCGGCCGCAAGTCCACCCCCGGCCGCGGCGTCAGCGCGCACCGCCGGTATTCGCCCTCCGCCGCCGAGACGTCGAAATCCTCCACCTCGGGAATCTCCTCCCAGCAGGCACGCAATTCCTCCTCGGGCGCGGCGATCTCGGCGATGACCTGTCCACCGTCGCTCATGATCTTCTGCAAATTCTCGGGCGTGTCCGCCGCAAGGATCCGGCCCTGGTGCAAAATCAACACCCGGCTGCAGGTCATTTCCACCTCCGGCAAAATGTGCGTGGAGATGAGCACGGTGTGCTTCTGGCCGAGGTCCTTGATCAACTGCCGCACCGCGCGGATTTGGTTCGGATCGAGGCCGATGGTCGGCTCGTCGAGGATGATCAACTCCGGCTCATGCACCAGCGCGTCGGCCAGTCCCACGCGCTGTTGAAAGCCCTTGGAAAGCTGCCCGATGATGCGCCGGCTCACTTCCGTGAGGCCGCATTGCTGCATGACCACGTCGATGCGTTCGCGCGAACGGGCGCGGCCCAGGCCCTTGAGGCGGGCGCGGAATTTCAGATACTCGCGCACCCGCATGTCGCGATGGAGCGGGTTGTTCTCCGGCATGTAGCCGATGCGCCGCCGCACTTCGTCCGCCTGCGTGAACACGTCGTAGCCCGCCACGCGCGCCGTGCCGGAGGTGGCCGGCATGTAGCAGGAGAGGATGCGCATGATGGTGCTTTTGCCCGCGCCGTTCGGCCCGAGCAGGCCGACGATCTCGCCGCGCCCGACGGTGAACGACAGGCCGGTCACGGCGGTGTGACCGGTGTAGCGTTTCGTCAAATTCTCGACTTCAATCATGATCAGGGCGTGGCGCGCGGATGGGAGCGACTTTAAGGGGCGGGCAGCGGTTGGGCCAACAAAAACTCACTGCACGGTCACTTCCACTTTGGCCTCCTGATACTCGATGAAACGTCCGCGCGGCCGGGGCACGACCAGGTCCAGCGTCGCCTTCTCCCCCTTGCGCCGGGCGTGAAGCATTTTCGCCGCGTTCACAAACGTCGGTGTGATCTGGCCGTCCACCGAAGTGATGATCATGTTCGCCTTCAAGCCCGCGCGCGCCGCCGCGCTGTTCGGGTCCACGCTGGCGATGACCACCCCTTCGGCCAGGCGCAGCCCAAACGCCCTGGCCAGTTCGGGCGTGAGGTTCTTCACCGCCGCCCCGGTCTTCTTGCGAATCAATTCGGAGTTGAAAAAGGTTTCCTCGCGCACCAGGCGGACGCTCAGCTTGCGCTCGTCCGCGCCGCGCCGCACGAGCAGGGAAATGTTTTTGTCCGTCGTGGCGTCGATCAGCTCGCGGCTGAAGTCGATGAAGCTGCGCGGCGCCCGGCCGTTCACCTCGAGGATCTGGTCGCCCGCGCGCAGCCCGGCCTGGCCGGCGGGGCTTTCCAACTGCACCGAGACGACGACCAGCGGCAAGGCCCCCGCCCGGACCCGCGCCCCAAACCAGTTCGTCCGCAAAAGTTCCGGCGAATAAATTTCCGACAGCGCCGTGGAAACGCGCCGGACGGGAATGGCAAAACCGATGCCCTGGCCCTGCTGCAGCACCGCCACATCGATGCCGATGAGGTCGCCGCGCAGGTTCACCAGCGGCCCGCCGCTGTTGCCGGGATTGATCGCGGCGTCGGTCTGGAGCCAGTCCTCGACTTCGAGCGTTTCGTTCTCCGTGGGCGGCCGGCGGCTTTTCGAGCTGAGGATGCCGCGGCTGACCGAGCCGCCGAGGCCGAAGGGATTGCCGAGCGCCAGCACCGTCTCGCCGAGCAGCAGGTCGTCATCGGCGGCGAACTTGATCGCGTGGAATTTTTCGCCAGGCTTGCCCTTGATCTTCAACAGCGCCACGTCGGTGAAGCTCGTGCCGGAAATCGCCTCGGCCTCGTACTCACGGTTGTCCGCCAGCTTCACGAAGATGCTCGTCGCGCGGCGCACGACGTGAAAGTTCGTCAGCACCCAGCCGTCCTCGTCGAGGATGACGCCGGAGCCAAGGCTGACGGTCTTCTCCGGCCCGCGTCGCTTGTAGATCGGCCCCCAAAATTCCTGGAGCAGCCGTTCATAAGGATCGTTCCGCTGCACGATGGTTTCGGTGCGGATGTTCACGACGCTCGGCATGACGCGCTGCACCGCCTGGACCACGGCGTCGCGCCGCACATCCGGCCCCTCGGCGGACGTGGCCGCGCCGCCGCCCAGCGCCGCCGCCAGAAAGAACACCGGCGTCAATTTCCCAAGTCCGAAAAATCTCATAATCATAGCCAGCACGACAAAACTGCTTTCGCTTCGTTCAAACATACTTCCACGGGACGCATCGCCCGGAGCGCCGAACGCCCATGTTTCCCGTCCACGGTAGTGTCCTGATTTGATTTTCGCGGCGCGCGGCGGTGTCGTCCTCGACCAGCCGCAGCAGGGCCGCAAGTGCTGCGGCTGGTCCCGCGCCGGGCGGGACACAGCTGCACTCTATTCTAATTCGGACACGACACCCGTCCAACCCGCACTTGACTTTGCGGGCCGCCCGCCTGAAAAGCAACGGCAGTTGCCACCCGCTCAGCCCAATTTCTACGCCGACTGGCGCGCCCGCCACGGATTCGCCGCCGCGTTGCGCGAGAACGCCGCCGCCCCTCCCGAAAAACTGCTCCAAGCCGTCTGGCATCACCAGCGCCTCTGCCGCGACCGGCTGCGGCTCTTGGACGGACGCTCCGTGCGCATACTTCACCCCGGCTTCTGGAACTACGAGGCCGGCCCGGATTTTCGCGGCGCGGTCGTGCAGATCGATGACGGCCCGCCCCTGACCGGCGATGTGGAGATCGACCTTCACTCCAGCAACTGGCACGGGCACGGCCACGACCACAATCCGAATTTCCAAAACGTCGCGCTCCACGTTGTCTGGGAAGGCGACGCGCGCAACCCCGCACCCGTGCTCGAATTGAAACGCTTCCTCGACGCGCCGCTCGACGACCTCGCCGTCTGGCTCGGCGGCGACCTCGCGCAATCCTTTCCCGAAGCGCTCGCCGGCCAATGCGCCGCGCCGCTGCGGGAATTGCCCCGCGCGCGCCTGACCACGCTGCTCGACCAGGCCGCGCTCGTCCGCTTCCAGCGCAAGGCCGCCGATCTCCAGGCCCGCGCCCGGCAGTGCGGCTGGGAACAGACGCTCTGGGAAGCATTGCTCCGCGCGCTCGGCTACAAACAAAACGTCTGGCCGATGCAGCGGCTCGGCGAACTGCGCCCGCGTCTCGCCGCGAAAAAAATTTCCCCGCTGCACGGCCAGGCGCGGCTCCTCGGCGTGAGCGGCCTGCTGCCCGATGAACTGACCCGCGCCCAGAAGAACACTGACGATTATCTCCGCCGCGTCTGGGACTATTGGTGGCGCGAGCGCGATGAGTTCCGCGACTGCCAGTTGCCCCGCGCGCTCTGGCGGTTCAACGGTCTGCGCCCCGCCAATCATCCGCAGCGCCGCCTCGCGCTGGCCGCGCATTGGTGGGCCGACGACACGCTGCCCGCGCGGCTGGAGCAGTGGTTTCTCGGCGACCGGCCCGACGCCGCGCTGGTGGAATCGCTCCTCGAAGTGTTGCAAGTCAACAATGATGAATTCTGGTCCTGGCACTGGACGCTGCGCTCGAAACGCGCTGCGAAACCGCAGCCGCTGCTGGGCGCGACGCGAGCCACCGATCTTGCGGTGAACGTGGTGCTGCCGTGGTTTTGGGTGCGCGCAGGCGAGGGAAAAAATGCCGCGCTGCAAGCGCGCGCCGAGCAGCGCTATCTCGCCTGGCCCGCCGCCGAGGACAACGCCGTGCTGCGCCTCGCGCGGCAGCGTCTGCTCGGTGGAACGCGGCTTCCGTTGACGGCGGCCACGCAGCAGGGGTTGTTGCAAATCGTGCGGGACTTCTGCCAGCACTCCAACGCGCTCTGCACCGAGTGCCGCTTTCCGGAGCTGGTCCGGCACTGGCAGATCACCGGGGCTTGATGAGAAATATAAACAAAATTGTGGATCTGCTAACGGCACCAATTAGATGGTTGAAGACCCCGGAAAAGCCAGATGAGTCCGCACTTGTTGCCGGTGTAAACCTGCTTCTGTAAATTGTCTTTCTTCCCTCCGTCTTCACCCCGGAGGGGTGAAGACGCTCCGCGCGCGAAAAACGGGTCGAGGGCGGGCCACAATGGTTTCCTGTTGGGGTGTCAGTAAACACATCCAACCACCAAACCACATGGCCCACCACCCCAATCCTGAACTCTTGAACAACGTCCTGCAACTCCTCACCGAGCAAGGCCACGACGGCATTGCCGAAGGCCTCCGCCTCCTCGGCAACGAAGCCATGCGCCTCGAACGCCATGCAGTCCTCCAGGCCCAACCCTACGAGCGCACCGACACCCGCCAAGGCTACGCCAACGGCTCCAAACCCAAGACCCGCCGCCGCCGCCCGGTCTGCCTCCCCGGTAGGGCGGTGCTGCCGCGCCGCCTCCCCTCCCCCCTAAATCTCCGCAAT
>CANMZY010000042.1:0-14458 GCA_947502425.1 Verrucomicrobiales bacterium | reverse complement strand
ACCAAAGGATGGGAAGGACCGGAGCGCGCGGGGGATGTGGGGTTGGTTGAGAGTGTCAGCGCGCGGAGCGTCCTTTCCATCCGTGGTTGAACCCGCCCGGCAGATTTTCCGGCGCGCCGCGCTCACCGCCGCATGTCCTGCAAGGCGGGGAATTCTTTCCGCCAGGCAACCACCGTCGCCACGTCCACTTCCGCGCTGATCACGCCTTCCCCCTCGCCCGCGTCCGCCAGAATCGCGCCGTGCGGATCGACGATGAGGCTGTGGCCGTTGTGCCGGTACTGGGGATCGTCGCCGCACCGGTTCACACCGATGACATACGCCTGGTTCTCGATGGCGCGGGCCTGGAGCAGTGTGATCCAGTGCCCGATGCGCTTGACCGGCCAGCAGGCGATGACGATGAAGAGTTGCGCGTCGCGCCGCACCGCCGCCCGAAAGAGTTCGGGAAAGCGCAGATCGTAGCAGACGAGCGGACTGACCACGAAGCCGCCGCAGGGGAAGGTGACAATTTCATCGCCCGCCGCGTAGTGCGCGCCTTCCTCGCCGAGATTGAACGGTTGCATCTTGGTGTAACGCGCCACCTCGCGGCCGTCCGGCCCGAAGGTGACGGATTGATTCAGCCCGCGCCCGGCGGCGTCGCGGTTGATCACGCCGCCGAGGAGGAAGACGCCGAGTTCCTGGGCCGTGGTGCTGAGGAAAGTCTCGGATTCCTTGGCCGCGCCCTCGGCCAGGCCCGCGACGTTCATGGTGAAGCCGGTGGAGAAGAGTTCCGGGAGGATGACGAGGGAGCCGGGCACGGGCGCGGCCTGCGCGAGGATGGATTTCACTTTGGCGTGGTTGGCAGGTTTGTTTTCCCACGCGATGTCGAGCTGGACGCAGTAAGTTTTCATGGGAGTGCTCAGTGCTCAGTAAAGGGAGGTGCGTCCTGCCATGTTTCAGCCTCCGGCGAAGACGGGGCGGAAGCCGGCCTGGGTCAGGATGCGGGCCACCGCCTCACGCTGGTCGCCTTGAATCTCGATGCGTCCCTCTTTCACCGTGCCGCCGACGCCGCAGGACTTCTGAATTTCTTTCGCGAGGCGCTCCTTTTCCGGCAGGCCGATGCCGATGAAATTGTCCACCACGGTCACGGTCTTCCCGCCGCGACCGGCCTTCTGCCGGATGATGTCCACGCGGCCCCGGCTTTTACGGGGCGGCTCCACGGAGTCGGGTCCGGGCGGGAGACCGGCGCTGTCCAGGTTCGCAAAAGGATTTTGCCCAAAGGAGTCGTTCATTGCGGCGGCATCGTGGCCGGTTTGGCTTCGTTTGTAAACCCGCCGATGGCACTACTCGAGGCCGTTCGCCCGGCCGTCAGGCGTGGCGGTGGCTGGACAGTGAGGCAAACGACCAACTACCGTTTCCCTCGCGTATGAATTTATTTGAACCGCCTCCGGGCTACCACCGCATCAAGCGGGTAGACAGTTTCGATGAGCTGGTCTCGACGCGTTTCGCCGACGACATTAACGCCCTCTGCTGGCCGCGTGCCTTGCCCGGAGATTTCGGCGAAGTCGTAGAGCAACTCGGCCCCGGCTCCGGAATTGAGACGATCGACGACACACGCCTTCGCCGGCTCTCCGTGAGCGCCGCCGGCCGGGCCGCCATCGAACGGCTGCTCGAGGACGAGCGGTTGCTCCGGGAACTCAACCTCGACCCCGTTCTCAATTGCATCCATGCCTATCCGCGAGACGAGCAGCCCGGCCCCGTGCCTACGGATGTTTTTTCGTTCCACGCCGACAGCGCCCCGGTGGAGGCTGACACCTGGCTTTGCACCTATCACGGGCCGCCGAGCGATGGGTTGCGCAACGACGAGGCTGTCCCGCGCGTGGAGATTCCCGCGACCCGCGCGGCCTTGCTCCGCCAGTTTGGAGGCGTGGATGACGATGCCTTTCGCGAGCACTTGAAGGAAAATTGTTATGACCTCCACTACGCCCCCGCCCTGCTGGCGCGGCCATTTTCTTTCGGCGTGGGAAATTTCTGGCGCATCGCGGTGGACTGGCCGGGCAGTCCCGTGCCGCCATGTCTGCACCGCGCGCCCGAAACGTTTCCCGGCCAGCCGCCCAGGCTGCTGCTGATCAGTTGAAGGTTGAAGACGCCCATGCGATCCGCGCAAGGGTGAACTCAGCCAATGGCGTCCATGTTCCGCCACACGCCTCAGCGCGTCAGCACGAACTCCTCCCGCCGAAATTATCGCGAAAAGCGAGATGTTCGATTGACTCGCAGCGGCGACCGATCATAATCACAACTCATCATAATTCCCAGACATAAGCAATTTTCCCAGCACCACGCGGCGTCGTGCCGGACTTCACTGTGCCTCGGAGTCGTGTGCGCCGTCCTGCTCACCGTCTCATCGGCTGTCGCCCTCGAGAAGGACAACACGACCAGCCAGCCGGCGCGCCTCGAGAAGACGCTTCCGGAGGTGACCGCGATCTGCAGGCGATCGGTCGTTCAGTTGTTACTGGGGAAAATGCAGGACGTGATGGTCAACGGCCAGCGCAGCCAGCAGTTTGTCAGCTCCCAGAGCGGCAGCGGATCGATCATCACGAAGTCGGGCTATGTGCTGACCGGCAGCCACGTCGTCGCCGGCCGGGGAATCGGGGCGGTCATCTTTTCCGACCAGGCGCAAACGGGCAAAGCATACAAATTTCGCGTTGTCGGGAAGAACGACCCGATGGATCTGGCGATCATCAAGATCGAGTCGAACGAGTCCTTCACGCCTTTGCCCCTTGGATCGAGCAGCGTGATGCAGAAGGGTGAAAAGGTGTTCGTGGGCGGATTTCCGGCGGGCGAAGGTTTCTCCGTCAAGGCCGGCGTGCTCAGCGAGTCCAGCGTCGGCTGGGCGTATCCGTGGGGTTACGGCGGCTCGTCTCATCCGGATTATTTGCAGTCCAAGGGCATCATCAAGTCGGGCAATTCCGGCGGACCGCTGTTTAATCGACACGGAGACCAGGTGGGCGTGTGCTGCGGCAGCAACATGGCGGCGGACGATGGCCACGCCATTCCGATCGACACGGTCATCAAACGGTTTGCGGAAATATTCGACACGGAAGGCGCGAATGGATTGGAACTGGGAATGACCGTGGCGGGAATCGGACCGAAGACTGGAACGGTTTTGAAGGTGGACGCCAGCTCGCCCGCCGCAGCGGCCGGGGTGAAAATGGGCGATCGGATCACGGCGCTCAACGGTAAGGCGACCGAGGAAGGTCTGGACTTCTATTTGCATCTCCTCGACCGCAAGCCCGGCGAGCGGTTGAACCTCACACTCACGCGCGACGGCAAGGAAATCTCACCGGTGATCGCCCTGCGCGCCCGGCCGCTGCATGCGGCCAGACAAATCGAAGGACTGGTCGGCGGCCTGAAGGTTGAATACTACAAGGGCCAGTGGATGCAGTTGCCGGACTTTTCCAAGCTGACACCCGCGCAAGTGGGCACAGGCCGGACCATCGATCTCAAGTCCTTCACCGGCCAGGATGCGTTCGCGCTTCGGTTCACGGGGTTCATCAAGGCCCCGGCTGACGGCGCCTACACTTTCTACGTGGCCTCGGATGACGGCAGCAAATTGTATGTCGGCGACGAGTTGGTCGTGAACAACGACGGACTGCACGGCACCGTCGGCGCGAAAGGCTATATCTCCCTGAAAGCAGGCCTGCACCCGATCACGGTGCTTTACATGGACTACGCAGGCGGCGACGATCTCGCGGCCTACTGGAGCGGGCCGGGATTCGAGCAGACAGCCATCCCGGCGGACGCGCTCTTCAGAAAATAAACAGCGCCGCGAGAAGAATTATTTTATCAATCATGAGACCTCAGACCAACCAAACCATCCTCGTCACCACGCTGCGCGCCGCCCTGCTGACGGCCTTCCTCACCACGGCCGCGCCTGCCGCCGAAACGAAGACTCCGCCCCTGTCGCCCGCCACCAACAATTACATCTCGATACCAAGGGCCGCGCTCGGCCGGGAATTCCAGATTTCCGCCTCTTTGATTCCGCAGATCCAGTCGCCCACCAGCACCGGTCTCGCGGGCAAACTCGTCCGCTTTGAACTGTTCCATGATGGCGTGGATCTATACGAATCCGTCGCGGGCCTCGTCGTGACCGATGAACTGCCCTCCCGCCGGTTGCTGACGACCTTCCCAATCATCGCCCGGGACGGGGAAAAGGTGATCATCGATTTCAACGCGGGGATGCGTCGAGTGATCATGGAAGGCTGGTATTCGATGGGCGGGTTCAACCCGACCGGACGGTCCCGTTCCATGGAGATTCCACAGAGCCGCGTGTTCGAGGTGGAGCGCCACGGCGATCAACTGGTCATCCGGCAAAGCGCCCAGGCCCGCGACCGCCTGCTCGATCCCAATCGCGAGGAGCGCTATGAGATCCGCTATTTCATCTCGCCCTATGCGCCGGGGGATTTCAAGAGCAAGGAAAACTCTCCCGCCGATGCGCGTTACGTCCGCTTCTTTGAGGCGGCAGCCGAACTAGAAAAGGTCACCGGCCGGGCCAGCGCCAAGATCGCGCGGTTCGACATCAGCAAACCCGTCACCGTCTATTACAGCGCCAACACCCCGGCGGAGTACGCGGAGGCGGTGAAGGACGCCATTCTTTATTGGAACCGCGCTTTCGGCCGGGACGTGTTGAAGGCCGAGAAAGCACCGGCCGGCATCACCGCCCCCGACGCACGCTACAACATTGTGCAATGGGTGCCCTGGGACAACGCCGGCTTCGCGTATGCGGATGTCCTGATCGACCCGCGCACCGGCGAATCGCAGCACGGGCAGGCTTACATCACCAGCGTGTTTTCCATCGGCTCCCGCGCCCGCGCCCGCGCCCTGCTGCGCTCGATGCGCGCCGTCATCGAGGCCAAGGCGGCGGCGGGTGCATCGCCCAACCCCACGGCATCCAGCCTTCCCTTCCCCGGATCACCGCGGGCGTGCGAGATGGATACGGCGGAATTCGCCCAGCAATACGCCGCCGGACTGGAAGGCATGCTGGCCGAAGGCGGGTTCGATGACGAGGTCGCGAAGAGAACTTCGTTGGACTATGTCCGGCAGGTCGTCGCCCACGAAGTCGGTCACATGCTCGGACTACGACACAATTTTGCCGGCAGCCTAGCCGCGACGCTGAACCAGAAGCAGCTCGATGAGTGGTTCAAGTCCTATGTGACGAACGACAACACCCAGGTTTATGCCGGCGCGCTCTCCACCGCCTCCACCATGGATTACAATGACATGAAATCTTCCGTCTATGCCGGCTCGAGGATTCGCAAGACCAAGGACGTTCTGCCCCATGACCGGGCGGCCATTCGCTGGGGCTATTTCAACGACACCGAGGCGACCACCAAAAAAATGCTCTTCGGCTCGGACGAGCATGTCGGCGTCTTCGGCGACGTGCAGCGCCACGACGCGGGCGTGGAACCGGTGGTCAGCGCCTACGTCAACATTGGCGAACTGGTCCGCACCCTGCCGAACAGCCTCATTGAAACCTTCATCGCCACCAAGGCTCCGCGCGATCCCCGCGACCAGCGGCCGCTCGATCAGGTCAGCCTAGATCCGGTCGGCCATTCGACCCGGGTGGCCGGCCTCCTGAGCAACCTTTTGAGCTGGTTCAAATCCGGCACCCGGTCACTCGTGGTCGAGAATGCCTTTGCGTACTCGGGCGAACTCAACCGCAAGGAAATCCTCGATGCGCGCTGGAAATCCCTGACCAACCAGATTGACAAGGTCGGCGGCGTGGACCGAGCCGTGTTCTCCTATCTCCCCATCGATCTGAAACTCGATTTAAAGTCCGAGCCAAAAGACCTCGCAATCGTGGAAAAGATCGACGCAAAAAAACTCCAGGAGCGCCTCGCCAAACTGCTCGATTCCCCGGCCTACACAAAATTCACCGGGCTGGACGACAAGACCTACTCCTTCACCAAGGAGGAGAAGGAATTGATCCTCAAGCAGGGGCAGAAATTTTTCGAGGAGTTTGAAAAGGGCGTACTCAAGCGCGTGTGTCAGACCTTGGAGACCGCCTCCCGCGACCTCGGGGTTCAAGCGCTGGACAACCTGAGCGACGACGACATCGTGGCGAACCTCGAGAAGCGCATCATCGATCTCGCCAAGGAAGTCATCATGGCCCGCAACGAGCAGAACCGCATCCGCGGCAAGGTGGACAAGGCATACGTGGAGGTCCCCGATTTCAAATACGACCTTGAGACCCGGCTGGCCGCCGCGCGCATGCTCTCCGACGGCATCGGCAGCTTCAAGGGTTGGTCCGTGGATGCGAAGGGCGATCTGGGCCGGCAGTTGAAGGACGCGGTGGACGCGGCCCTGAACGCGCAGAACTTCCGCGAGTTCCAGGAATCCGCCCTCTCCCGCCCGTTGCGTGACTGGTACATGAACCAGCAGGCGGTGCTGGCCCTGGTGCCCGCCAAACGTCCGGCGGCACCGGCGGCGCCCGCGCCGGCCAAGTAGCGAATGCTTCAACCTGGAAACGCGAATCGTCCTGAAACAAAGCACCTGTCACCCGTGAATTCCTGGCCGCGCCTATTATTGCTGTTCGCCTGTCTGGTCACACCGGCCCTGGCCGCAGTTGATTTTCTTCCGCCCGGAAACCGGCCGCTGCCGCCCGGCGTCCACGCCCTGGTCGGCGCCACGGTGATTCCGCAGCCCGGCCAGGCTCTCTCCAACGCCACGATCATCCTTCGCGACGGCTTCATCGTCGCCGTCGGCGTCAAGGTCGCCGTGCCCGCGGATGCACAGGTGTGGACGATGAACGGCACCACCATCTACGCCGGCCTCATCGATCCCTGCCTCACTCTTGCGGAGGTGAACATTCCCGTGAGCACCACCGACCCGGTGCCGGTCCACGGAACCCTCACTTCCGGCGCCGCGCCGTTCCACGGCGTCGTCGGACATCGGCCCGAGTCCGGCCCCGGCTACGACATTCCGGCGCTCACCCCCGAACGCCGCCGCGTGCAGAGTTACGTGCCCGACACGAAGACGCTGGCCGACGTTCGTGCGCTCGGCTTCACCGCCGGCAACCTGACGCCGACCCGCGGCATTCTGCGTGGCACGAGCACCTTCATCACGCTGGCCGAAGGTGGCGCGAACGAAGTCGTGCTCCGCCCCGATGTGTTTCAACACCTCTCGCTCGATGCGCGCGCCGGCCGCGATGGTGCCTTTCCCGGATCGCTGATGGGCGTGATCTCCGTCGTGCGCCAGATTTTCTTCGACGCCGAACACTACGCGCTCGATGTCGCCAACTTTGACAAGGCAGCGCCGGGTGCGCGCCAGCGTCCGGCGTTCAATCCCGCGCTCGAAGCGCTGCGCGCCGCGCGGGAGAAGAAAATTCCCGTGGTCTTTGAACCCGGCAGCGCGCTGATGGTGGACCGCGCCATGCAGCTCGCACGCGAACTGAACCTCAACCCGGTCATCCTCGCCTGCGGCCAGGAATGGCGCCGGCCCGAACTCGCGAAGGCCAGCGGCGCGCCGTTCATCGTGCCCGTGAATTTCCCCTCGCTGCCGGTGCTGCCGGACGACGAGGACTGGACCCAGATCACCCTCGACCAGTTGCGCGCGTGGGATTGGGCCGCCGAGAATCCCGCCCTGCTCCGCCAGCAGGGTCTCACGGTCGCGCTGACTACCCACGGTCTCGCGGACAAAAAGCTGTTTCGCAAAAACCTGCAGGCGGCCGTCGATCGCGGATTGAGCGAGGCCGACGCCCTCGCCGCGCTGACGACCGTGCCCGCGAAACTCTGCGGCCTCGACACGCGCCTCGGCACCATTGCTCCGGGAAAAATCGCCAACCTCACCGTCGTCGAGGGCAACTACTTCGATCCTGAAAAGAAAGTCCGCGAGGTGTGGATCGACGGGCGGGTTTATCGCATCGAGCAGACGCCCGTGAAATGGAGCGAAACCAAGCCCGCGGCCACGAACCAGACCGCCACCGTGGAAAGCGGCGAGCCGGAAAAGAAGAAGCCCAACGCCGCCCGCGAGGTGCTGAAAGCGCGGGCCGCCAAATCTCCGCTCGCCGGCCGCGGCTCGCTCGCCACACCGCCGGCCGTCCTTGTCCGCCACGCGACCATCTGGACCGGCCGCAGCATTCTCACCAACGCCGATCTGCTCGTGCGTAATGGCCTCATCAAATCCATCGGTGAAGATCTCAACGTTCCCGGTGACAACATCCTCGTCATCGAGGCCGGGGGCCGGCACGTCACCGCCGGTTTGATCGACGGCCATTCCCACACCGCGATCCTTGGGGAGGTCAACGAAGGCACCCTCCCCTCCACCGCCATGGTGCGCATCGCCGACGTGATCAACTCGGAAACCGACACGCTCTACCAACAGCTCGCCGGTGGCCTGACGGCGGCGAACCTGCTGCATGGCTCGGCCAATCCCATCGGCGGCCAAAACGCGGTGATCAAGCTGCGCGAGGGCGCGACGCCGGAAGAATTGAAATTTGCGGGCGCGCCGGCCGGGATAAAATTTGCGCTCGGGGAGAACGTGAAGCAGGCCAACTGGGGCGACCGATACACCACGCGCTTTCCGCAAAGCCGCATGGGCGTGCGGACGTTTTACGTCAACCGTTTCGAGGCCGCGCGCCAGTATCAGCAGGCTTGGGCCACCTTCAAAAAATCGGGCGGCGTTCCACCGCGCCGCGATCTGGAACTGGAGGCGCTCGTCGAGATTCTCGAGGGCCGGCGCCTCATCCATTGCCACTCCTACCGGCAGGATGAAATCCTGATGTTCCTGCGCGTCTGCGAATCTTACGGAATCAAGATCGGCACGCTCCAGCACATCCTCGAAGGCTACAAGGTGGCCGACGAAATCGCGAAGCATGGCGCGGGCGCATCCAGCTTCGCCGACTGGTGGGCGTACAAATCTGAGGTCTTTGATGCGATTCCCTACAACGGCAGCCTCATGCGCGACCGCGGCGTGCTCGTGTCGTTCAACTCCGACTCGTCCGACCTTGCGCGCCGTTTGCATCTCGAGGCGGCGAAGGCCGTGAAGTACGGTCGCACGCCGGAAATCGACGCGTTGAATTTCGTCACCCTCAATCCCGCCCGGCAGCTCGGCATCGACCAATGGGTCGGCTCCCTCGAGGCGGGCAAACACGCGGACTTCGTGATCTGGTCCAAGTCGCCGCTCGACACCGGCACCGTGTGCCTCGAAACCTGGATCGACGGAAAAAAATATTTCGACCGCGCGCTCGCCAATGAGCGGGCCGGAGTGTTGGCGGCAGAGCGCACCGCGCTCCTCGAGAAGGTGAGGAAAGTGCAGAAGCCCGGGGAGGACGCGCCGAAAGGCACCAAGCCCGCTGCCGCCGCCACCAGCGACGCTTTCTTCCGGGTGGCCCTGGAAAAGGCTCACGCGAAGGGCCAGGACTGCGGCGAGTGCGCAAGGAGGACCAAATGACCTTGCCCGTTTTGAACAGCAACCGGGGCTGGAGTTCCGCCTTCCGGCGGTCCGGATCGGCCAGTTTCGCAGGCGGCGCAGCGCTCTGTCTGCTGCTCACACTGCATCCTCCCGGCGCAAAGCCCGCTCAGGCCGCGACGCTCCTGCTCAAGGCGGCGCATGTTCACACGGTTTCCGGCGCGACGCTCTCGCCGGGCGCCGTGCTCGTGCGCGACGGCCGGATCGCCGACGTGGGCGCGACGATCGACTCGCCGGCCGATCAAGTTCTCGATCTCGGCGGGTTGCACCTTTATCCCGGACTCATCGCGCTGGACACCTCGCTCGGACTCGCCGAAATCGACTCGGTGCGCGCCTCGACCGATCGTGCGGAGGTCGGCGAGTTTTCGCCCGATGTGCAGTCGTGGATCGCGGTCAACCCGGACTCGGAGTTGATCCCGGTCGCGCGGGCCAACGGCATCACGCATGTGCAGGTGGTGCCCGGTGGCGGCACGGTCGCGGGGGTGTCCGGAGTGATCGCGCTGACCGGATGGACGACCGAGCAGATGGTCGTCCGCAAGCCCGTGGCGCTGCATGTTTATTGGCCGGGCCTCGATCTGGACACCCGGCCGAAGGAATACGTGCGCGGCAGTTCCAAGCCGAAACCGCTCGAAGAACAGGCGAAGGAGCGGGCCCAAAAACTCAAATCCCTGGAGGATTTCTTCGCCGAGGCCGCCGCCTACGCCAGGGCGCGGACGAACTCCGCCAACTCGCAGCTCGTCCCCGCATGGGAAGCCATGCTCCCGTTCGTCCGCGGGGAAATTCCGCTGATGATTCACGCCGACGACGTGCGTCAGATCAAGTCCGCCGTCGCCTGGGCGGAAACCAATCACTACCGGATCATGCTCGCCGGCGCGCGCGACGCGTGGCAGGTCGCACCGTTGCTCGCCGCCAAAAAGGTTCCGGTCATCTTCACCCACGTCTTCACCCTGCCCGAACGGGACATCGATCCCTACGACGTGTTCTTCAAAGCGCCCGCCGTCCTCCACCGGGCCGGCGTCGAATTCGCGATCACCTCCGGCGGCACTTGGAACCTGCGGAACCTTCCCTACAACGCGTCACACGCCATGGCGTTTGGACTCGCCGGGGATGACGCCGTCAAGTCCATCACGCTGACCCCGGCGCGCCTGCTCGGACTCGGCGACCGTCTCGGGTCCATCGAGCGCGGCAAGGACGCGAGCATCATCGCCGTCGATGGCAGCATCCTCGATCTTCGCGCGAACGTGAAGCGGATGTGGATCGCCGGCCAGGAAGTCAGCCTCGAAAGCCGCCACACCCGGCTCTACGAAAAATTCAAGAACCGTCCGCGCCCGTAAGCCCGGGCCATTCGCTTCCACCACCAATCCACACGACGTGACTTCGCGCTTCGATGATTTCAGCCCCCGATAAACCATGACCAGAAGTTCTCCCCTCCTCTTCTCGATCACTCTGCTGGCCGCCGCGACGATCGGCGGCGGGCCGGCCTTTGCCGCCACACCGCCGGGAATCAGTCTACCCGATGGTCGGGATGTGGTCGCGGTTCCCATGCACCGGGGCGGGAACCTGCTGTTCGTGGAGGCGAAGATCAACGGCCAGGACGCCGGCTTCTTCATGCTGGACACCGGCTCCGTGCTGAACATTCTCGATCCCGTCACCGCCGCCCGACTGGGACTCGAAGGCAGCGGCCAGGGTCATGCCGTCGGAGTCGGCGGAGTGCAGCAGGGAAAATATCTGAAGGTCGATTCCCTCCGTCTTGGCAACGACACAAACTTCGTGACCCTCGGGCCGCACACGATGACTACGATGGATGTCAGCCATCTGAAAAAGCTGTTCGGCGAACGCTTCAGCGGATTGCTGGGCACGCCGCTCTGGGAAAAACTTCCTTACAGCCTGGACTATCAGGAGAGCCAGATAAGATTTTACCGCCGCGATGCCTTCCGCCCGCCCAAGGAGGCCGTCGAAGTGCCGCTGAAGCTTGCCGACGGCTGGCCCACGGTGCCGGCGCAGATCAACCGGAAGCATGACGGCACACTGCTGCTGGACTCCGGACACGAAGGCGGACTGGACATCGGCTCCGCCTTCTCGGCCGCCCATCGCGATTTGTTTTCCGGAAAAGGCGAGTCGCGCGGCCTGACGCAGGGCCTGGGCGGTCCCCGGGCTGATCTAAACGCCACCATGGATGAACTGAAACTGCTCGACCACCGCTTCGCAAAAGTTCCATCCACCTACCGGGCCACGCCTCACCCCGGTGGAAACCAGCCCAGCGCCAGCATCGGCATGCTGGGCGGGCAATTCATGCGCCACTTCCGCCTCACCTTCGACTATCAGACCGGCCGGGCCTGGGCACAGTGGCGGCCGGATGACGCGGCGCGTCGGCTCGCTGGCAAAAAGGAACTGCTCGACGCCGTGGACTACGCCGGCATGACCCCGCTCACCACTGCCATGCGCAACGACGAACCAGACGTGTTTCGATCTCTCCTTCGCGCCGGCGCTGATCCCAACCTCCCGGACCGCCGTCACGGCATGAATCCTTTGCAGTTTGCCATTCAGCGCGGCGACCCAAAAATCGTCCAAGCCCTGCTCGCCGCCAAGGTCAAGCTGGACCCGTCCCCGGCTGGCACGGACACGCCGCTCATGCTCGCCGCCGCGCTCGGTCGGCGCGAGATCGCTGAAAAAATTCTCGACGCCGGCGCCAACGTCAACCAACCGCGCGGGGACGGCGCCACGGCGCTCATGCTCGCGTGCATGGAGCGGCAGGGCGAAGTCGCGCGCCTGCTGATCCAGCGCCGGGCGGACGTAAATCTCATCATGCAATCCGGCGTGACCGCGCTGCAGATGGCATCAGAAAAAGGAGACCCCGACGTGATCCGCGCCTTGCTGGCGGCCAGGGCAAAGGTCAACGCCGACCAACCGGGCGGTTTGTCCCCGCTGATTCTGGCCACCTCGAACGGTCGCGCTGCAGCGGCCATGATCCTGTTGAAAAACCAGGCGTCCGTCACCGCCGCGCGCTTCGACGGCTTCACTCCGCTCCACGGCGCCGCTGAACATGACTTGTCCGCGGTTGCTAGGGCGCTGCTCGAGGCCGGCGCAAAAATTGACGCTGCGAACAGCCAGGGCGAAACCCCTCTCATCATGGCGGTGAAGAAGCAGAAACTCGACCTCGCGCGCCAACTGCTTGGGGCCGGCGCAGACGTGCGGGTGAAAACGAAAGATGGCCTCACCCCCTTGACCATCGCCGCGCGAACCAAGAACGCCGCGCTCGTCGAACTCCTCGAAAAAGCGCTCGCCACCACAAAGGGCGGCCAATAGTTCCAGCGTGGCCGGTAGCGCGGATCTGTGACCCGCCACCGCGCGCGCCTCACGGAGCCTGCACCTGGGAGCGCCGGCACCAGTTTCAAGATGCACCCCCTGGCCGGAAAACCGAAAACGGGATTGACGCGCCCGGGCAAAAACGCAGAGTCACGATCACAGATCTCCGCTGGCATTCAGCGCTCTCTTGAACGGCGGGGCGCGGACAAATTCCCGGAGCAACCAACAGATAATTTTATGAGAACGAGCAGATTCATCGGAACAGCGGTGGCCATGCTGGCGGCCGGAGCGTGGTTCACCGCCTTGGCCGGGGATGGGCCGTCCGAGAACTGGCCGCGGTGGCGGGGACCGCGCGACAATGGCAGCACTGAAACCGGTCGTTATCCGGTGAAGTGGAGCGGGACCGAGAACGTCCTCTGGAAGACCGAACTGCCGGGCAAGGGCTGTTCGACCCCGATCGTCTGGCAGCAGAAAATTTACGTGACGACACCGGTGCAGGGTGAGGATGCGCTGCTGGCCTTTGATTGGGCGGGGAAAAAATTGTGGCAGACGACGGTGGGCGCCGAAAAGCCGGGGAAACACCGCAACGGCTCGGGTTCCAATCCCTCGCCCACCACCGATGGGACGAGTCTGTTCGCCTACTACAAGAGCGGGAACCTGGCGGCGTTTGATTTCGCCGGGAAAATTCTCTGGCGCACGAATCTCGTCGAGAAATTCGGGAAGGACACGCTCTACTGGGATTATGGCATTTCACCGGTGCTGACCGAGCGGCTCGTGGTGGTGACCGTGATGCAACAGGGGGAATCCTGGCTCGCGGGCTGGGACAAGCGCACCGGCGAACTGCGCTGGAAAGTGGCGCGCAATTACAAAACCCCCGTCGAGAATGATCACAGCTACGCGACGCCGATCGTCACGCGCCACCAGGGCGCGGAGCAGTTGCTGGTCTGGGGCGCCGAGCATCTCACCGCCCACGCGGCCACGACCGGCGCAATGCTGTGGTCGGCGGGCGATTTCAATCCGGGCGGCCAGCCAAACTGGGTGGCCGTGTCGTCGCCCGTGCTGGCCGGGGACACCGTGGTGGTGCCCTACGGCCGCGGTTCCAGGCTGCACGGCATCAAGCTCGGCGGCACCGGGGACGTGACGTCCACCCATCGCGCTTGGAAACGCGAGGACACCGGGACGTTTGTGCCCACCCCGGCCGAGTACAAGGGCAAGGTCTATCTGGTGCGCGACCGGGGCGAGGTGGAGTGCATTGACCCGGTCACGGGGAAAACGGAGTGGAGCGGGCAGTTGCCGAAAAGCGGCTCAAGCTATTATTCGTCACCGGCCATCGCGGACGGAAAAGTTTACGCGGCCCGCGAGGACGGCGTGATTTTCGTGGCGCGAGTGGATGGGAAATTCGAGCTGCTCTCGGAGAATCACATGGGCGAACGCATCATCGCCGCGCCGGTGCCGGTGGAAAACCGCCTGCTGCTGCGCGGTGAAAAGACGCTCTTCTGCATTGCCGCACCGTGACGATGGGAACGGCCAGGAGTCGTCAGGCGCTCTTTCCCCGATAATCCCACGCTCCGTCGCAGGCCGATTCGCCGGGTGCATCTTGACACTGTTCTTAATATCGAGGGCGTAACGGTTCCTCACCGGCAGAAAGGGAACAACTCTGCTGTCATGAAAAAAGACCTGAAAGACCTGAAGGGTCTGCCCACGCTGG
>CANMZY010000041.1:0-14732 GCA_947502425.1 Verrucomicrobiales bacterium | reverse complement strand
CGTAGAGCTTGAGGATGCGTTCACGCACGGGGACGGGAATGGCTTTCATGCCCTCATCCTGCCAGAACCGCCCACCAGTGTAAAGCTACATGTTTTATGTAAACGCTCTAGTGTCAGACGTTCCCGCGTGAACCGCTGCCCGCCGGCCTGCAGGCCGGAGGGCAGTCCCATCTTCCCGTTTGGCTGTCGCCAAGCAAGGAAGATGGAAATCAAGATACAAGTGTCCAGATGCGCCTCCTGCCGCCGCCGTAACTCAAAAGGGGGTGTTACCCAGGTCGAGGCCGGAAAATGCTCCGGTTGACTCAAAAGTGGTGTTACCCAAAGTCCCCTGAAAATTGGAACCGAAGGAAGCCGGGGCCTGATGGCAGTCCGGCCTTCCTCGTTCCCGTTTCTTGGGCGGCTTCTTTTATCCGCTCCGGCTCGCCAGTCAAGCTTCCGCTGGCCGCCGGTTGGCTTCGATCACTTTCATCTGCCGCTCCACTTCCCGTGTCAACGCAAACGGATTGTTCGCCTGCTTTTCCGCCCGCAGCCGTGTCTTCGTCGCCGCGCTCACCTCGGCGCACGCCAGCACCCGACGCAATGGCGTCTGCGTTTCCCCATACTTCCGCACCACCTTGCTGCCGACGCGTTCCTTGCTCTCCAATTTCATGGTCGGCAGAAAGTGGTTGAGCAACTGGTTCAACGCGCCTTTGCACAGGGTGTTGATCAGCGGCACCACTTCCGGATTGTCGTAGCGGTCATAACCGAACCACAAACGGACGTGCGTGTAGTTCTTCTGTTCGATGTGGGCCTGGTCGTTCTTGCGATACGGACGCGAACGGGTGAAGGCCACGGGTTTTTCCCGTCCGTGCAGGTGTTTGACCAGATGATGATTGATGAACTCGCCGCCGTTGTCGCTGTCCAGTCCGCACAGCGGGAAGGGCAGGCTCGCCTCGACATCCTTAATCTGCAACAGCGTCCCGGCTTCGCTGCGGTTGGGCAGGGCGCGCATTTCGTTCCAGGTGGTGTGAATGTCCACCGTGTCGAACATCCAGCCGTGCCGGTCATCGAGCGTGCCCCCGCACAACGCCACCGTGTCCATCTCCAGAAAGCCCGCCTGGTTCTCGATCCACTCGGTGCGGATCGGAATCTGGTGGCGCAACAGGGTGCCCGGCCGCGTGGTGGCCCGGCGGCGGTGCTCGATGCGCGCCGGAATCAGCAGCCGGTCCAGCGTGGCGCGGCTGGCCTGAAGCAGCGCTTCGCGCACGTCCGGGTTGAGCTGGCGATGATCTTCCTCATACGCGGGCAGCCAGTCAGGCAGACACGCCTTGAGCCGGACACCGCAGGGTTGGAGCGCGGCCAGCCAGATGGCCTTGAGCGGGGCGCGCAGTTGATCCGGGTCGTATTCCTTGGGCCGCCCGATGACAAAGGGCGCGGCGAGCACGGGCCGTGGTCGCAACGCGCGGATGGCCGCCTTGCGGTGATAGTCGAAGAGATCGACCAGTTCGTTGATGATTTTGGTTTTGTGTTCCTTGCCGGCCCGGGCGTAACGATCCCGCTTCTTGGCCAGCACTTCGCTTCGTGTTTTTTGACTCATTTTGGTGTCCATAGCTCGGTAACACTCCTTTTGAGTCAACGTATGGTTTCTTCAATCCATTTCACCCCGCCCACGGTAACAATCTTTTTGAGTCAATTCGCCGCGCCGCGCGCATTGGGAAATTGCTGTTCGCGGCGGGGAGCGCTTGCTACAGTGCCCGGCGATTTTGAACGACATGACAACTCCAAACGCTGACACCCACGCCGCCCCGCCGGCTCCTTCTGATTTCATCCGCGACATCGTGGCCGCCGATTTGCAGGGCGGAAAATACGCGAAGATCATCACGCGTTTTCCGCCTGAGCCGAACGGCTACTTGCACATCGGCCACGCCAAAAGCATCTGCCTCAACTTCGGCATCGCGCGCGAATTTAATGGCATCTGCAACCTCCGCATGGACGACACCAACCCGACCAAGGAGGAGGTTGAGTACGTGGATTCCATTCAGGAGGACGTGAAGTGGCTCATCGAAGGCTGGGCCGACGACAGGCTTGGCTTGAAGCCGAAAGGCAAAACATCGGCAGCGCAAACGGTGAATGGCAAACAAGATTTTCATCTTCCCGCCGTCACGCACCACGCACCACGCACCACGCCGCTGGAGCCTTTCTACGCCTCCGACTATTTCGACCAGATTTACGAGTTCGCCGTGCAGCTCATCAAACTCGGGCGCGCCTACATCTGCGACCTCTCGCCTAAGGACACCGAGGAGTTTCGCGGCTCGCCCGATCGCCCCGGCAAGGACAGCCCCTTTCGCAACCGCAGCGTGGAGGAAAGCCTCGATCTCTTCGCGCGCATGAAGGCCGGCGAATTCCTAGACGCCACGCGCACCCTGCGCGCGAAGCTCGACATGGCCTCGCCCAACATCTGGCTGCGTGATCCGGTGATCTACCGCATCCGCCACGCCGAACATCATCACACCGGCGGCCAATGGTGCATCTATCCGCTGTATGATTTCGCGCATTGCCTGAGCGATTACATCGAAGGCATCACGCACTCCATCTGCACCCTGGAGTTTGAAGTCCACCGACCGCTCTACGATTGGATTCTCGAATCCCTCAGCCTGCCGCGCGCGTTGCCGCATCAGTTTGAATTCGCGCGCCTCAATCTCGGCTACACCGTGATGAGCAAGCGCAAGCTCATGCAGCTCGTCACCGAGAAACTCGTCACCGGCTGGGACGATCCAAGGATGCCGACGATCTCCGGCATCCGCCGCCGTGGTGTGACCGCCGGCGCGCTCCGCCATTTCGCCTACCACATCGGCGTGACCAAATACAACGGCCTCACCGACGTGGCCGTGCTCGAACACGCCATCCGCGAAGATCTCAACAAGCGCGCCCTCCGCCGGCTCGGCGTGCTGCGCCCCGTCAAAGTCGTCATCACCAATTATCCCGAAGGCCAGGTCGAAGAACTCGACGCCATCAACAATCCCGAAGACCCGTCCGCCGGGACGCGCAAGCTGCCCTTCAGCCGCGAACTCTACATCGAGCAAGACGACTTCAAGGAAGTGCCGCCGCCGAAATATTTCCGCCTGCGTCCCGGCGGCGAAGTACGTTTGAAATACGCCTACATCATCAAGTGCGAGCAGGTGGTGAAGGATGCCGCCGGCCAAGTCACGGAACTCCATTGCACCGCCGACCTCGACAGCAAAACCGGCGGCGCGACGTCGGGCCGCAAGGTGAAAGGCACCATCCACTGGGTCAGCGCCGCGCACTGCGTCGATGCCGAAGTGCGCCTCTACGACCGCCTCTTCACCGTCCCGGAGCCGGATGCCGCCGGTGACTTCAAACAATTCCTCAACCCGCACTCGCTCGAAGTCGTCACCGCCAAGCTGGAGCCGTCCTTGAAGGATGCGAAGCCGGAGCTGCGCTACCAGTTCGAGCGCTTGGCCTACTTCGCGGTGGACAAGGACACCACGCCCGGGCGTCTCGTGCTGAACCGCACGATCACCCTCAAGGACGCGTGGGCGAAGGAAGCGCAGAAAAGTTGAATGTATGCCGCGTCGAGAATTGATCAGCGGTAAGCAAGTTGCCGACTGGCTCGCAGAAGTCGGTTCGCAATTGAAAGCACCGGGCAACATGACGCTCATCGACTCGGCGGCGTTGCTCTGGCACAACCACGAGCGCGGGCTGACGGCGGAACTTCCCGAAGCCAGCGTAGACGTTAATCCTGTGACCGACAGCGAAGAAGTCGCCATCCACTGCTACGAGGCCTTGATCGGCAGCGAATTTGAGCGGACGCACGGCTGGCACGTCAATTTGATGCCGCCGACAGTTTTGCGGGAGCTGCCCGCCGGTTGGGAACTGCGCCCGGCAAAAGCAAATCGGAAAATTAAATCTGCGCGTCCCAACACCGGCTGATCTGCTCGCTCCCAAACTCAAGCGCAATGAACCGCGCGACCGCGCTCATGCTGATCGGGCAAAACGCATTGGATTTCTCGACTAAACAAACGTGTTAAGCTCATGCCATGTTCATCAACGGCATCCATTTTCAGGAATACGCCAAGCTCGAATACGGGCGGCTGCTCTGACGCGTGCCCGAATACCGCGAGCGCCTGCTCCGGCATTGGCGCGACCCGCGCCATCCGCACGCTGAACGCTTTGCCGAGCATGAGGCCGACGTGCGCCACATTTTGGAAAGCCCCAAAGGTTCGGACCTCGAACTGGACGCCGAACTGCGCCAGCGCAACTTGAGCCTGCGCGTCGTCGTCAAAGAAATCCCGTCTGTGTTCGGCTCGTTTTTCTGAGGTCCTGACGGAAACGGAGGGCACGTCTTCCGTGATTTGAACCGCCGGGCTTTTCAAGCTCCCCATTGTCCGCTTTAATCCGCACGTGGCGACACTGCACATCGAAAAAATTCTTTCCCTCGACACGCCGGAACTGGCGATTTACCGCACCCTCCGACGGCCCGAGGAACATGAGCGGGCCGGCGTGCTCGTGGCCTCGAACATCAAGGTCGTGCAACGCCTGCTCGTGAGCCGTTTCTCCGTGGTCTCCGCGCTGCTCACGCCCGAATGGTTTGAACGGCTCGAACCGAAGCTGCGCGCCCGCCCGGAGGAAATCCGCGTTTACGTCGGCGAGAAGGCGCTGCTCGAAACCATCACTGGCTATCAACTGCATCAGGGCGCGCTGGCCGTCGGCAGGATTCCGCCACAGCCAGACTTTAAAACGCTGCTCGAAAATTCGCCGCGTCCGCGCCTACTGGCCGCCGTCGAGGGCATCGCCAGCGCGGAAAATTTCGGCACGATCATTCGCAACTGCGCGGCCTTCGGCGTGCATTTCGTCGTCGTAGGCGAGACGTGCTGCAGCCCGTTCCAGCGCCGCGCCGTCTCGGGATCGATGGGTACCGTCTTCGAGCAACCGGTGGTGCAGGTGGACAGTCTGGTGGAAAAGCTTGCTGCGTTGCGCGCGCGCGGGGTGCGCTGTCTGGCGGCGCATCCGCAGCCCGGTGCAAAGAAACTTTCCGCCGTCGATCTGCGCGGCGATTGCTGCCTGGTCTTCGGCGCGGAAGGGCCGGGCCTTACGGCGGCTGTGCTGGCGGCGTGTGACGACATCGTGGAAATTCCGATGCCCTCGCACATGAATTCGCTGAACGTGGCCAGCGCCACAGCGGTGTTCCTCTACGAAGCCGGCCGGCAGCGCGGCGGCGGCCCGATGGATGAATCCGCCCGGCTCTAATTGCGCTCCGGGTTTCATGCCCGTGTAATTTCTCTTGCTGCCCGGCGGTCTCCTGCGTTTGCATGGGCGCGAATTGACCGACTGAACCAATGCAAGACCTCATCTCCAAAGCGGCCACGCTGCTTGAAGCGCTGCCCTATATCCAGAAATTCAGCGGCGCGACGTTCGTCGTGAAATACGGCGGCAGTTTCATGGACTCGCCCGATCCAGCGGTGCGCCAGGGCGTCGCGCGCGACGTGGTGTTTCTCGAAGCGGTCGAGATCAACCCGGTCGTCGTTCATGGAGGCGGCAAGGCGATCACGCGGGCGATGGCGGCGGCGGGGTTGAAGGCCAGTTTCATTCAGGGTCAGCGCGTGACAGACGAGGCGGCGGTGCGCGTGGTCGATCAGGTGCTGTCGCGCGAGATCAATCCTGAAGTGGTGGCCACGATCAATGCGTTCGGCGGCGCAGCGCAGGGTTTTGCCGGCACGGAAATTTTCATCTGCCGCAAATTGTGGCTCGACGACCAGGACCGGCCCGGCGCGAAGCTCGACATCGGTTTCGTCGGCGAAGTCGTGGCCGTGAACACCGCGCCGCTCCTGGAGTGCATCGCGCGCGGCATCACGCCCGTCATCAGCCCGACGGCGCGTGGCGAGGACGGCAAGATTTACAACTGCAACGCCGACGTGGCCGCCGCGCAGGTCGCCATCGCACTCAAGGCGCAGCGGCTGGTCTTCATGTCTGATGTCCCCGGTCTGATGCGCGATCCGAAAAATCCCGCGACGCTCATCACGCATTTGCAGATGGGCGAGGTGCCCGCGCTCAAGGCCGCCGGCATCGTGGACCAGGGGATGATTCCGAAAGTGGACAGCGCCGTCGCCGCGATCCAGGCCGGCGTTGAGAAAGTTTCCTTCGTGGACGGAAGAAAGCCGCATTCCGTGCTGCTGGAAATTTTTACCGACGCGGGCGTGGGGACCGAAGTGGTGCTGTAATTTTTTTTGCCCCAAAAGAACGCAGAGAACGCAAAGGCGGAATCCTCGATAAACATTCCGGTGGAAAATTTCTTTGTGTTCTTTGCGTTCCTTTGCGGCTAATCATTTTTTGCAAATGAAAGAAATCGTTCCGACACCGCCGGCCATTGTTCACAACCAGCAGGCGGCTATTCAGGCGCTCTTCCAGCAGCACGTCGTGCCGAGCTACGGGCGGTTTGAACTCGCCTTCAGCCACGGCCAGGGCAGCCAGCTTTGGGACGTGAACGGCAAACGCTACCTTGATCTCGGCGGCGGCATCGCGGTCTGCGCGCTTGGTCATGCGAACGCCGAAATCGCCGACGCCCTTTCGGCCCAGGCGCGCCGGCTCGTCCACGTCTCGAACCTCTATTATCACGAGCCGCAGGGCCGGCTGGCGCAGCAGCTCTGCCAGCTTATCGCGCCGGGCAGGGTGTTCTTCTGCAACAGCGGCGCGGAGGCGAACGAAGGGCTTTACAAGCTGGCGCGCAAGTTCGGTCACGACGAGGGGCGGTTTGAAATCATCACCGCGCATCATTCGTTTCACGGACGCACGCTGGCGGGCATTGCCGCGACGGGACAGGAGAAGGTGAAGAAAGATTTCGAGCCGATGGTGGCGGGCTTTCGGCACGTTCCGTTTAACGATCTAGCGGCGATGCGCGCCGCGCTCACGCCAGCGACGGCGGCGATTCTCATCGAGGGCATCCAGGGCGAAGGCGGCATCACGTCCGCGACGCCGGAGTATCTGCTCGGATTGCGCGCGCTCTGTGACGAGAAAAAATTGCTGCTGCTCATGGACGGCGTGCAATGCGGGCATTTCCGCACCGGACGTTTTCAAAGCTTCCAGCGGATTCTGGAAGGTGTGACCGGCGGCGAGAAGTTTCTGCCCGACGGCATTGCCATGGCCAAATCGCTCGGCGGCGGTTTTCCCATCGGCGCTTTTTGGGTGCGCGAGCCGTTCGCCGACCTGTTCGGCGCGGGCACGCACGGCACGACTTACGGCGGCAATCTGCTCGGGTGTGCGGTGGCGTTGAAAATTCTCGAAGTCATCGGGCGCGACCGGTTGGCCGACCACGCCCGCCACACTGGTAAGTTTTTGAAAAGCGAAATTGCCCGGCTGGCGGCGGCTTATCCGACCGTCGTGCAGAGTGCGCGCGGTCTCGGTTTCATGCTCGGCCTGGAACTGGCGGAAAACATTCCCGCCTTCGCCGCGAGCGACAAGGCCGCCTCGATTCAGTTCGTCAACCGGCTGCACGAGGCGGGCGTGCTGACGATTCCGTCGGGCAACCAGATCGTGCGGCTGCTGCCCGCGCTGAACCTGACGCGTGGCGAGGCGGAGGAGGGGATATGGATCATCGAATCCGTGGTGGCCGGGCTGGCGTAGCGTCGGGCACGTAGCGCAGGCATCCCCGGCTGCGAGTTCGGGCGGCGTCCCGCCGCCAGATGCTTCTGCGGGACGGGGTGATCTCCCGAAACCCGCACCGGGACGGTGCGGGAACTCGCAGCCGGGGACGGCTGCGCTACACGGTCTGGGTGGTCGGCAGGATTGAGGGAGCCATGCAATAAACTGAGATGCGCCCCTCCTGCAAAAAAGAGCGGAATCTTTCGTGACGAGGGGACGGCAGTCTGCTTAATTCACCGGCTTTCCCGGACGTTGTTCAGGAAAAAATTAATTCCGTGGGGCGCAAGCCTGTTTATGAAACATTTGTTGAGTCTCGAAAAAATGTCGCCCGGCGACATGGCAGCGGTGCTGCAGAGCGGCGGGGCGTTCAAGCGCGCGCGCGCCACGCACGCGAAACCCCTGACCGGCCAGACGTGGGTGCTGATTTTTTCTAAGTCCTCCACACGCACGCGGGTTTCCTTTGAGGTCGGGATTCGCGAGCTGGGCGGGGAATCGCTCTTTCTCAGCGCGGGTGACATCCAGCTCGGACGCGGCGAGCCGATCAAGGACACCGCACGGGTGCTGGGCCGGATGATTCACGGCGCGGTCATCCGCACGTTCGCGCAGGCAGACGTGGAAGATTTCGCGAACTACTCCGGCGTTCCAACGGTGAACGCGCTGACGGACGACGAGCATCCGTGCCAGGTGTTGACGGACATTTTCACCTTCGAGGAAAAGTGCGGGCCGATTGCGGGCCAAGTGGTGACGTTCATCGGCGACGGCGCGTGCAACATGCCGGTGTCGTGGATTTTTGCAGCGGCCAAACTGGGCTTTGAACTGCGGATCGCTGCTCCGAAAAATTATCAGCCGGCCCCGGAAATATTGCGGCGTGCCGGCGGCAGGGTCATCGTCACGGAAGATTTGCAGGCCGCTGCCACCGGTGCGGATATGCTCTATACGGACGTGTGGGTTTCGATGGGCAAGGAAGCGGAGTCCGCGCAGCGCCTCAAGGAACTGAAGGGCTACCAGATCAACGCCGCGCTCCTGAAACTCGCGAAGCCCGGTGCGCTGGTCATGCACTGCCTGCCGGCGTATCGCGGCAAGGAGATTGACGAGGAAACTTTCGAGGCGCACGCGGCGACCATTTTCGACCAGGCGGAAAACCGGCTGCATTTGCAGAAGGCGATCTTGAACTGGCTCGTGACGTAGCGCGCCCGGCTGAAGGAAATTTCTGGTCATGGTGATGCGGGCGTCAGCCCGGCGCGTTTATCGCGAAATCGGAATTGACGTCTGCCGACGACAGCGCAGAGTTCGCCTGATGAACGTGATGTCAGAGCAATTCTCCGAGCACCGTGGACCGTAAAAATCAAATTCCCGTCAATGTGAGCCACCCTTCGAGCATGTCCCGACGGCGCTTCCTCTACGGTTCAACTCTCGCCGCCGCCACGGCTGCGTCTTTACCGGTTGCAAAGGCCGCGGCGACGCGGACCCCGGCCGGCGTTCCCGGAGAAAATTACAAGATTCAGAACGGACGCATCCGCCATTCGGTCATGGGTTGGTGCTTCAACCCGATGCCGACCGGGGAGTTGATGGCCGGTTGTCACCGAATGGGGATGACGGCGATGGAAGGCATCGAGCGGAAGTTCTACCCGGAACTACGCAAGCTCGGGATGAAGCCGTCGCTGATCAGCAGCCACGGCTTCAAGGACGGCCCGAGCAGCCGCGACAACCACGCCGCGTGTCTCGCGAAGTTGCGCGAGGCGATCGACGTCGCGGTCGAGTTCGGCGCTCCCGGCGTCATCACCTTCACCGGGATGCGGGTGAAAGATCTGAGCGATGAGCAGATGGCAAAAAACTGCGTCAATGGCTGGAAGCAGGTCATCGGCTACGCCGAGGAGAAGGGGGTGAACCTTTGCCTGGAGCATTTGAATTCGCGCGACAACACGCATCCGATGAAGGGGCACCCCGGATACTTTGGTGATCATGTGGACTTCTGCGTGGACCTGATTAAGCGCGTCGATTCCCCGCGCATGAAGCTGCTTTTTGACATCTACCATGTGCAGATCATGGATGGCGACGTGATCCGGCGTCTGCGCCAGCACATCGGAACCATCGGCCACATCCATACGGCGGGCGTGCCGGGCCGGGGAGAGCTTGATGAGGCGCAGGAACTCAACTATCCGGCCATCATGCGCATGCTGCTCGAACTGGGATACTCGGGCTACACCGCGCACGAGTTCATTCCGACGTGGGATGATCGCTTGGCGGCGCTGCGGCACGGCGTGCGGGTGTGCGACGTGTAGGGCGTTCCGCAGGTGCGCGCATCCAACGGCAACGTGCCGCCGGTGGCCTCACGCTGCTGCGTCCGGAGAGGGGCGCGATCCAGCCGCGTAGAGCCGCAGATATTTCACAGCGACCTTCAAATCCTTCGGCCACTCCGCCGTGATGGCCAGCGGTTGGCCGGTGATGGGGTGGGGCAGTTCGAGCTTTTCGGCGTGCAACGCGGCGCGGGAAAGGAGCGGACGCTCGGTGCGGTCGCCCTTGAGGCGGTAGGCCGGTTTGAGCGAGGACAGGAGCAATTCGTGGCCGCCATACGCGCGGTCGCCGACGATGGGGCAGCCGCAGTATTGCAGGTGGGCCCGGACCTGCTGCGCGCGGTTGGTGAGTGACTGGCATTGCAGCAAACTGCGGCCGCGAAATTTTTCCAGCAGCTCGAAATGGGTCTTGGCCCGTTTTCCATGGCGGCTGTCGGCGCGCATCAGGCCGGGCTGGAGCGGATGCGGCGCAACGGCGACTTCGATGTCGAAGGAATTTTTTTCGGGCGCGCCCTGCACGAGAGCGAGACAGGTGCTCAGCGGTTTCTCCGCGCCGAAGAGGTTAGCGAGCGCGACGAGGGCTGCCTTGTTTTTCGCGAAAAGCAGCACGCCGCTGGTCTCCGCGTCGAGCCGGTGCGCGTTGGCGAGGTAGGAGAGGCCGCGTTGTTTCGCCCACGGCTTGCCATCGGCGAGGCCGGCGTGGAGCAGTTGCATCAGGCTGGGCCGGGCCGGTTCGAGACGGTCGGGCGAGGTGAGGAGGCGCTCCGGTTTGTCGAGGGCGAGGAGGTGCTCGTCTTCAAAGAGGACGGTGATCTCCCAGAACTCGCGCGTGGCGGGCGAGGAAAGTTTGATGGGGTCGCTCACGGGAGGAGCGTCGCCGGACGGATCGCGGCGACGGTCGGCTAGTTGGGGCCGGGGCCGCGCTTGCCGGGGGGAATGTAGTAGGGCGGGCCGGCGAGTTCGACTTCGCGGCTAAACCATTTGCTGTAGATTTCGTTTTGCCGGTAGTGGCGCATGGAGCCCATGAAGGCCGGGAGTTCCGTGCGGAGCTTGGCTTCGTTGAAGGGCGGGCGGGGGGAACGGACGTAGAGGACGAACCCGCCGTCGGGCCGGGTGGGGACAAAGTTGCTGACGCGGCCCGGTTCCAACTGGAAGGCCACGGATTTGAACTGGCGCAAGTCCACGTGATCCTCTAGGTCGGGGAGCGTTTCAGTGCTTTGCGAAAAGCGGAGCATGGGGGTGGATTTGAGTTTTTCCTCGAGCGCGATGAAGGCAAAGCTTTTTTCCTTGGCGAGGAGCGCGCGATTGACCTTGGCGTGGAAATTAGTACCGGCCTGCTCGGCGAGGGTGCGCGCCTTTTCGAGGCGGTACTGCTCGTTCACCTTGGGCCGGATGGATTCGAGGGGAGGATTCTCGCTGGGAACGGTCTCATGGTGCGCGATGATGTAAAAACCGGCGTCGCCACCGAGCACCTGGAAGGAGACGGGTTCCTCCTTGGTCAGGGCGAAGGCGGCGCGGGTGAAGCCCGGGGACACCTTCAGGTCGGCCGGTCCGTCGAACTGTTCGAACGCCGAACTGACCTGGACCTTCAAGCCCTGCACGGCGGCCTCCTTGGTGAGGTCTTCGGCGCGATGGGGTTTTTTGTCCGCGAGCACGCTGGCGAAGGCGTTGGCCTTGCGGTAGGCGAGCGTGGCGGCGCGCTGGTTCAGGTCATCGTCTTTGATGCGCTCGATGGCGACGGCCTTGGCCAGGACGACGCCGTTGGTGTCCGTGAAAGTGTTGGTCCCCTTTTCATTGATGGCCTTGAAATAGAATTCCTCAACCCGCTTGAGGTAGTTGGTTTCTTTGGCGATGTCCTTGCCGGCTTCGGCCAGAAAGTTGGAGCGGGAAAATTCCACGTAGCTGACGCGGACGCGCTCGGGGATGCGGAAGGTGGACATGCGGTTGGTATACCAGGGATTGATGTTGGTCAGGGACATGTTGACCCCGGCCAGATAATTGGAGGGGTTGAAGAACACGACGTCGGCCTCAATCTCCTGGTGTTCGCGGCGGTAGATGGCCTCGGCCTCGCGCGGCGTGATGAAGCGTCCGCTCAGGCCGCCCAGGGTGCCCAACTGCTGGATGGCGGCGTCGTGGCGGAGGAAGCGCTCGAAATCATTCGCGGTGATCCGGCCCTCCTTCAACTGCTGGTTGACGAACGTGTCGAAGGCCTTCGGATCGGGGCCGAGGATGCGCCGGACCATTTCGGCCACGGTCTGGTCGCTGACCTGGATGTTGGCTTCCTTGGCCTGGCTGAGGCGCAGCAGGCGGAAGTAAGACTGTTGCTCTACGTCGAAATTTTGCGCGAGCTTGGTGTCTTTATCGGGCCATTTTTGAAAATTAAGGAAATAGAGCAGGCGCGTCTCCGTGAAGGCTTCCTGGTATTCCTTCAAGGTATTCGGGCGGCCTTTGATCGAGCCGAAATTCGGCGTGCCGCCGCGCCCGCCCTGGGGCTGATCGGTGAAAAACCAGAGCATGCTGATGCTGACCAGCACCACCACAATGATCCAAATCCAACTCTGATGCCGACGAATGCTTGAAAACATAGGTTAAAAAATGAGGGCGCAAGCTAACTGGCCGCTGGGCCGCCGGTCAAACGCAAAAGTGGATTGTTTTGGCGGACACGGCGCGGCGTGGCCCGGGCGAGGGTGAAAAGTTGCGGAGTCCTGGGGGCTACGAACACGACGACGACCAAGCTGCCGTGCAATAAACCGAGACGCGCCCTTGAAGGCCGCGGCGCATCGGCACCCTGCCCCGGAGCGCGGCTATGTCGTCCTCGACCAATCCCAGCAGCTCCGCATGGCTCGGCGCGTTCAGAGCATTCCACACGGTTCGACCTTCGGACTTGCTGCGGCTGGTCTCTGCGACACAGCCGCGCTCCGTCCGAGTTCGGGGGCGGTGCGCGGCTGCGCCCGTCGCCGCCACGGGGCCGGAAAAAATATTGTTTTCCCATCCACAGTCCTTAGCCTCCGGGGCGCGTGATGAAAACTTTTGCGGAATTGAAATTTCCCGGACGCCTGATTGCCGTGGAAGGTCTGGACGGCTCCGGCAAGTCCACCCAGATCCACCTTTTGCAACGATGGCTGGAGCTGCAGGGGCTGAAGGTTTTTTTCAGCGAATGGAACTCCTCCGAACTGGTCAAGGCCGCGACCAGCAAGGGCAAGAAACGCGAGCTGCTCACCCCCACCACCTTCAGCCTGATCCACGCCACCGACTTCGCGGACCGCTACGAGCGCCAGCTCCTGCCGCTGCTCCGCGCCGGCCATCTCGTGCTGTGCGACCGCTATATTTACACCGCCTTCGCGCGCGACACAGTGCGCGGCTGTCCGCCGCAATGGGTGCGCGGCATCTACAGCTACGCCGCCAAGCCCGACCTGACGTTTTTCTTCAAGGCCGACCTCGAGGTCTCGCTGCGCCGGATCCTCGACGGCCGTCCCGAGCTGAAGCACTTCGAGGCGGGCATGGACTTGCGGCTCTCCCACGATCCATATGAAAGTTTCCGCATTTTCCAAGGGCGCATCCTCGACCAGTACCTGGCCATGAGCGCGGAATCCAACTTCCTGCTCATCGACGCCAACCAGCAGATCGAGGCGCAGCAAAACATCGTCCGCCGCACCGTCGCCGCCCGGCTGGACCTCGCCTCCTTCGCCCGTGAAAAAGCCTGAACCCCGCCGCCCCATGGAAAAATCTCCCGCCCCCCGGATCAAACTGCGCCGCCTGGAAAAGATCGTCGTCCCGCGTCCGTCGGCCAAACGCTTCTATGGCCACGGCATTCCCGGCGTGGACTTGGAGCAACTCGCCGGCAAGCTGATCGTCGTCGAAGGCGCCGACGGCTCGGGCCGCTCCACCCAGATCGCGCGACTGGTCGCGTGGCTGGAAGGCTGCGGCCACGCCTCGGTGCAGGTCGGCCTCAAGCGCTCCACCCTCGTCAGCGAGGAACTGGAACGCGCGCAAGAGGGAAACATTTTGAGCCACACCACGCTCAGCCTTTTTTACGCGACCGACTTCGCCGACCAGTTGGAGAACATCATCCTGCCTGCGCTCAAGGCCGGCGTGATGGTGCTGGCCGACCGGTATATCTACACGCTGATGGCACGGGACATGGTGCGCGGCATGAACGAGTCGTGGTTGAAAAATCTTTACGGCATGGCCCTGGTGCCGGACGCGGTGTTTTACCTAAACGTCTCGCCAGAGGAACTGGTCCAGCGCACCTTCGCGAAGAACAGCGCGCTCGACTACTGGGAAAGCGGCATGGACCTCGGCCTCTCGCGCGACATGTTCGACTCGTTCCTGAAATACCAGGCGCTTGTCGCCGCGCAATTCAAGCGCCTTCAGGCCGGCTACGGTTTCAGCATCGTGGACGGACACCGCTCCGTGGAGGCGGTCAACCAGGAATTGCGGAAGAAAATCACCGCGCTGCTTGCGAGCGGGCGCGTGGTGTGACCGGACGACGTTATGGCGGACAGCAAAGATCACTTCATCGGCGTGGACCTCGGCGGGACGAAAATTCTCGCGGGGGTGTTTGACAACTCCCTCGAACTCATCGGCACGGCCAAGGTCAGCACCAAGCCCGAGCGCGGCGCGGCCGCCGTCATCGAGCGCATCGAGCGCTGCGTCCGGGACGTGATCGATGAATGTGACCTGAATCTCAAACAGATCAAAGGCATCGGCATCGGTGCGCCCGGCGCGGTCGATCCCGAAAGCGGCAAGGTCCTGCGCGCCGTCAATCTCGGCTGGGAGGACGTGCCGCTGGTCAAGGAACTC
>CANMZY010000040.1:0-14779 GCA_947502425.1 Verrucomicrobiales bacterium | reverse complement strand
CGCGGGGCGCCTTCGTGGTTGCCCTGTCCGTTTTACTTCAGCAGTTCCACCACGGCGCGGGCGGCGCGGGCGTTGGCGCCGGGGTCGCCGAGGGTGGCGATGATTTCGGCGAGGCGGCCCTTGATCGCGGCGCGGCGCGGCGCGTCGTTCAGCAGTGCCAGCGTGGCGCGGGCGAGGTTCTCCGGCGTGGCGGCGGCCTGGATGAACTCGGGAAAAATCTCCTCGCCGGCCAGCAGGTTGGGCATGGCCACGTATTTCACGCGGATGATGCGCCGCGCGATTTCGTAGGTGCTCCAACTGGTCTTGTAGATGGCCACGGTCGGCACGCCGAAGCAGGCGCACTCCATGGTGACGGTGCCGCTGGAGGCGAGGGCCGTGGTCGCGTGGGACAGCGCCTCGGCCAACCCGCCCACCTGCGTGTCCACACCGGCCTGCGCGCCGATGAACTCGCGCGCGGTCCGCGCCAGGTTCTCGTTGGGCAGCACCATCAGCGCGCGCGTCTCCGGCCGGGCCTGCTGCACGGCGGCGCAGGCCGCGAGCATGACCGGCAGATGCCGCTTCAATTCCGCGCGCCGGCTGCCGGGCAGGAGGACGAGCGTGGGGTGGGCGGGATCAGCCTGCCCGTTCCTCATGGCGAGCAGCGCGCCGGCGTAACGGTCGATGACCGGATGCCCGATGAACTCCACGCGCAGCCTGGGGACGCGCGCCGCGTACCAGGCCTTCTCGAACGGGAAAATGCTCAGGAGCAGGTCGAAGTCGCCTTCCATCCGCCGGGCGCGTCCCTCGCGCGAGGCCCAGACCTGCGGCGAGATATACTGGATGATTTTCGGGTTCCAGTTGTGGAACGGCCCGGGATGCGCGCGGACGTGCCGCCGGATGGCGCGGGCGAAGCGGCGGTTGAAGCCGGAGAAATCGACGCAAATGATGACCTCGGGCTGGCGCTCGATGGCCAGGGCGACGAGTTGGTCGAAGAGGCGCTTGAATTCGGAATAATTTTTCAGCACGTCCGCCAGTCCGATGACGGAATGGAGGGTGAGATCAAAGGCCAGGTCCACGCCCGCCGCCGCCAGGTTCGGCCCGCCCGCGCCGAACAATTCCGGGGCCAGGCTCGTACGCAGCGGCTGGGCGTCATTCGTCGGGCGGGCCTGCCGGGCGGCGAGCGCGGGCCGCAGCGCCTGGACGAGTTCGGCGGCCAGCGTGTCGCCGCTGGCCTCTCCGGCAATGAACATGATCCGGGTTGGTGTCATGCCATGTTCTGCGCCTGCCCGATCTGCCGGGTGATTTCAAACGCGAGATCGAGGGCGCGCTTGGCCGATTCGCCGCTGACGATGGGCGTCTTGTGCTCGCGCACGCAGCGGACGAAATGCTCGAGCTCGAGCTTGAGCGGCTCGCGCTTCTCGATGGGCACCGGCTCGCGCACGATGCGTTTGCCGGCAAATTCGCTGACGATGGTGGAGTCCTTGGCGAGCAGGAGCTTTTTCAGGAGCGAGCTTTCCGCCTCGTGGTCGCGGGCTAGGCGGTAGATGTAGCCGGACTGCGCCCGGTAATCGAGCGAGATGTAGCTGGTCGTCTTGCCGCCGCTGAAGACGCGGATTTTGCGCATCCGCTCCGGGCTGACGCGGCTGGCGGTGAGGTTGGCCACGCAGCCGTTGGCGAAACGCAGGCGGACGTTGGCGATGTCCTCAGACTGGCTGAGGACGGGAATGCCGACGGCATCGAAGCTGGTGACGGGAGATTTCACGAACGCGAGCACGATGTCGAGATCGTGAATCATCAGGTCGAGCACCACGCCGATGTCGGTGCTGCGGGCCGGGTAGGGCGAGAGCCGGTGGGCCTCGATGAAGCGCGGTTCGGTGGCGACGGTTTCGAGATATTTGAAAACGGGGTTGAAGCGCTCGACGTGGCCGACCTGGAGGATGCAGCGATGCTCGCGGGCCAGTTGCACCAACTCGGCGGCCTGCGCGGCGTTGTCGGTCATCGGTTTTTCCAGCAGGACATGCCGGCCCTGGGCGAGGAGGGTTTTGGCCAACTCGTAATGGGTGGTGGTGGGGGTGACGATGCTGAGCGCGTCGCTGGCGGCGGCGGCCTGCGCGGCGGAGGTGAAGGCGCGAACGCCGAACTTCTCGGCGAACTTGCGCGAGGTCTCGGCCACCACGTCGAAGACGCCGGTGAACTCGACCACGCCGGCGGCGGCCAGTTCGGCGTAGATGCGGGCGTGCTCCTTGCCGAGCGAGCCGGTGCCGAGGACGGCGACTTTTACTTTCATAGATTCAATGTTCCGCGTTGCGCCGCAGACTTTGCCAGCGCCGCGCGGCGACGGCAACTGGCAACCGCCGCGCGGTTTGACTTTGAATTATGCAGGCGAACTCCTAAAGTCGCGCCCGTGGAAATTGTCAGTTACATCATCACGGTGCTCGCGGCCTACCTGCTCGGCTCCATCCCCACCGGCTACCTCGTCGCGCGCGCGCGCGGCGTGGACATCCGCGCCAGCGGCAGCGGGAACATCGGCGCGACCAATGTTTTTCGCGTGCTCGGCAAGCCGGCCGGCATCTTCGTCCTCGTCGCGGACGGCATGAAAGGCTACTGCGCCTGCACCTGGCTGGTGGATTTGGTGATGCACCTGGGCATCGCCGGCCCCGGGCACAGCGGCGACCTGCGCAGCAACCTTTCGCTCGCCGCCGGCATCACCGCCATCCTCGGCCACAACTACACCTGCTGGCTGAAATTCAAAGGCGGCAAAGGCGTCGCCACCACGGCGGCCGTGCTCGCGGGCTGGACGCTGCCGGGATTTTTCATCGCGCTGGCGACGTGGCTCGTCGTGGTCGCCGTCACCCGCTACGTCTCGCTGGCTTCGATGGCGGCGGGCGTTTCGCTGGCGTTTGCGGCGTGGTTTACCGAAACGTCTTGGCATACTTGGCACGATCTGCCGCTCACCATCATCTGCGCCCTGCTCGGCACGCTCGCCATCTACAAACACAAGGCCAACATCAAGCGGCTGCTCGACGGCACCGAGAGCCGGCTGGGGAAGAAGAAAGAAGAACCCAAATGAACGTCACCGTTCTCGGCGCGGGTTCCTGGGGAATGGCCCTCGCGAAAATTCTCTCCGAAGGCGGCCACGCCGTCACCCTCTGGGGCCGCGACGCGCGGACCTTGGCCGAAATCCGCGACACCGACCACTGCCCGCGCTATCTGCCCGGTGTCGAACTGCCGCGCCAATGGAGCCTCGAGGGCGATCTGCCCCGCGCCGTCGCCGGCAGCGAATGTGTCGTCGTGGCCGTGCCCTCCGGCTCCTTTCGCGAAGTGACGAGACCGCTCGCGGACTACGCCGGCATCATCGTCAGCGTCACCAAGGGCATCGAGCACGAGACCGGCCTGACCATGTGCGGCGTCCTGCGCGAGAACGCCCCGCGCGCCCGGACCTGCGCGCTCTCCGGTCCGACCTTCGCGCTCGAAGTCGCGCGCGGCATTCCCACCGCCATCGTCGGCGCGAGCCGCGATCCGGCCGCCGCCCAGACCGTGCAGGCACTCTTTCACCGTCCCACCTTCCGCGTCTATCGCAGCGACGACCTGCTCGGCGTGGAACTGGGCGGCGCGCTCAAGAACATCATTGCCCTCGCGGCGGGTGTGTGCGACGGCATGGGCTTTGGCGACAACTCCAAGGCCGCGCTCCTCACCCGGGGCATCGCGGAAATCCGGCGGTTGGGCGTGGCCTGCGGCGCGGAGTCGGAAACCTTCTCCGGCCTGAGCGGGCTGGGCGATCTGACCGTGACCTGCTTTTCCAAGTTGAGCCGCAACCGCGGTTTCGGCGAACGGCTGGGGCGCGGCGAAAAGATCGACGCCATCCTGGCCGGGCCGTCCGTGGTGGCCGAAGGCTTTCCCACCACGCGCTCGGCGCACCAGCTCGCGCGCAAATTGCAGGCGACCACGCCGATCATCGACGAAGTCCACGCGGTGCTCTACGAGGGCAAGAACGCGGTGCGTGCGATGAAAGATTTGCTGGGCCGCGCCACCAAGGCGGAGGATTGAGCCGCGGTGGGAGCGCCGAGCATTGCTCGACGCTCCAAACTGGACCGCCACCTCACCAACTGGCACGTTCTGTGGAATTAACCTCACCCAATTTTATAACACCCCCATCCCATCGACCGTGGCGGCGCGTCGGCAGACCGGCGCCAACATCTCCCTCCGCCGGCGGCGACAGCGGATGACCGGAGAAGAAATGGCGGATCTCTGCCGAGGAGCCGCCACGCCAAGTTGCCGGCAGCCGTTTTATCCGAAAGGGATTTCAGCCATCAGCCCGGCCTGATCGCCTTCCTTGCGCCTCCACCAAGGACACCGGCTCATTCACTCCGCTCACTGGGACTTCAGTCCGGCGCGGGCCTCGAGCCGGCTGAGAAACGACTCGTCCACACCGGCGGTGCGGGCTTGTTGAAAATCTTTTTTCCCGGTCTCGTGTTCGCCGAGCAGGGTGTGGGCGACGCCGCGGTCCGCGAGTAGCGCGGTGTCGGGATTGAACGCGGCGAACGGGCCGAAGCGCCCGTTGATTTCCCGAATGGCGGCGCGGAGGTCGGCGTGGGCCTGGTCTTTTTCTCCGAGGCCGAGCCGCGCGCGGGCGCGACGGATCAGCCAGGAGCTTTGCCAGCGGGAGTCCTGGAGTTGCGGTTCGATCAGGGCGAGGGCGGCGCGGTGTTGCCCGGCGTCGATCAATGCCTCGATGCGTTCGTTCTCCAGCACCACACTGCTCGTCAGCTTGATACCCTGCTCCAGTCCGGCAAGCCGTTCCTTGTGTTTGCCGAGCCGCTCCTGGAGTTGGCTGCGGATGAGATACCAGTCCACGTCGCCGGCTTGGAGATCCAGCGCGTGCTGGCAGTCGTCCAAAGCCTTTTTGTCGTCCCCCAACGCGCGATAAATTTCGGCGCGCATCATGTGCAGTGCGGCGCGTTCCGGATCGGCCGCGCGCACGTTCATGACGCGCTCGACGATTTTCAACGCCTCGGTTTTCTTGCCTTGAGCGAGATAAACGCGGCCCAACGCCATCCGGGCCGGCAGGTGTTCCTCGTTCAGCTTCAAAGCCTGTTCCAGATCGGCGGCGGCGAGGGTCAGGCGGCCGATGATGCGTTGCTCGGCGGCGCGCTCGACCAGCATGCGCGGGGTCGCGCCGTACCGGGATATCTCGTCGGTCAGGGTCTCGATGACATGCTCCGGGCCGTCATGGGCGTGCAGGCGAATTGCGAGAATCAAGATTCCCGGGATGGTGCCCCAGGGATGGAAGCTCCGGTCCATGATCCATCAATCCTCCACGATCAGATACGGGTCGAGCACGAAGTCAGTCTTGTTGGTCCGGAAATTATGGCCTTCGATGGCCAGCAGGTTCACCCCGTTCCGAAGATTCTTCTGCACATCCTTGAGGGGCACGTAGACGAAACCGACTCCATTACGGAACTTGACCCCCTGCGCGTTGCGCCCGCTGCTGCGTTCCACCCCGGCGCGGGCCACTTCGCGTCCGTTCAGGTAGGCGATGAAGGCGTCATCGTAGTCGATCATCAGGCTCAACTCCGTGACCTTGTCGGCCTGTTCGATCTTGAATTCGCGCCGCAGGTAGATGGTGGAATAGTTTCCCTCCATGTCGTTCAGTTCCGTCTTCAGGCCATCGGCACCGTAGCCAAAACCCGCCGGGCCGATCTTCCAGTTTTTCGTGTCGAAGCCGGGCTTCATCCATTCGCGGCTGCGCGGATGGTTGCCAGCCAGATAGTGCCACTGCGCGTTTTGGGGAATCGCCGCCCAATAATCGACGGGGGTTGCCGGGTAACGCTGCGGCTCGCCGGCGGGCTTCTTGTATTCACCCATCCGCCACGGCAGTGCCAGGCGGATGGGAACCACTTTGCCGCGCTTCACGATGCTGAAGTTGTCGCGCTGCTCGCCCTTGCTGTTGAGCATGGTGGCCGTGAGCGTATCGTCGTTAATGTCCACAATCACCGAGCCGTACTCGACGAAGACCTTTCGGAAAATGGGCATCGTGCCCATGCGTCCGAGGCTTTGGCCGGCGTTGCCGGTGACAATCTGCACCGTACCCTGCCGCGGCTGCAGTCCCGCGCTTTTTCGATAGGCGCCGTCACCGGCCGGATCACCATCGCCGTCATCGAGAACCAAGTTGTCCGCGGAGACACCGGTGTTGACTTCATTGGTGGGTTTCGTCGCGCCATTGGGGTGTGGGCCGTACGCGCCGTCAATCAGCATCGAGCGCTCGTAGATGTGGGAATGACCGGTCAGGACCAGATCAACTCCGCCACTTTCCAGGATCGGCATGATGAAGTACCGCATCTCGGCCAGCTCTTTTTCCTTGTCGCTGTCATGCGTGCCCTTGGTGTAAGGCGGATGGTGCCAGTAGGCGATCAACCAGTCAGCCCGGGCCTTCTCCAGATCGGCGCGGAGCCATTGCGCCATCGCGCCGGCGGGCCGGCGATCGAGATCGTGGGAATCGAGGCAGATGAAATGCACGTTGGCGTAGTCGAAGGAGTAGTAGGCTTCCGTGCCCGAGGCCACACCACCGGCCTCGGCCCGCGTGGGCATTACGTAGGCGTCGTAGTACGGCCCGAGGCCGGTGCTGCCTTTGGAGGTGGCCCCTTCGTGATTGCCCATGGCGGGCCAGCAGACAGTGTTGCGCAGGGTCGGCTCATACGACTCGAAGAAGCGGGATTGAAACTCCACGTCCCGCCCGGTCAGGTAAGCCATGTCTCCGACGTGCAGATAAAAATCGAGCGGGCGCTTCTCGCGTTCGATGAATTCGCGCATGGCCTGATACACCTCGGCCTGCGCCCAGCCGCCGGTGCCGCCATCACCAGCCACCCAGAAACGCATCGGCCGGGCCGGCCCTTTCACGGGATGCGTGGTGAAATGATAACTCTCCTCGGCCGGCGTCAGGCGCTGGTCCCCGTTGAAGACGCCGTAGTAATAGCGCGTGTCCGGGGTCAGGCCGGTGAGTTTCACCTCGTATTGAAAGGTGCCCACCGGCGCGCTGTGCAGTCTGGGGAGCTTGAGATTCCCCCGTGTCCGCAGCGCGGTCCATTTCGGAAGAATCGCCTGGCCGTTCGTGCCGAGCGCGGCGCGCGTGACCACGGCCGGGCCGCCGGCCTGCTGATCGAGCTGGTTCGGGGATTTTCCAAAGCGCACCACGGGCACCACCGGCCCCTCCGTGCGCCAGACGACGGTGATGGAGTTGGGCGTGGCCATCTGCACATAGGGCGCGCGGGAAAAGCCGGCGGTCGGATTGACGGCCCCGGCGCCCAGGGCGAAGGACAGCAGCAGCAACAAAACCTGCGATCCGCGCAGGTGGACGGAGTAAATCATGGGGCGAGCATCAATTTAACGGGCTGGTTCGTCAACGCGGATGTGGCCGGGGCAACGACCATTCCTACCCCTGCCTCGCCTTTTCCAGTTCCTCCCAGCGCGCGAAGAGGCGGACGAGTTCGGCGCGGGCCGCGGCGAGCTTGGTGGTCAGCGGCAGGATTTCATCGCCGTGCTCACGGTGAAAATCGGGCTTGGCGAACAGGTCTTCAATGCGCGCAATCTCCTCCTCGGTCGTGAGGATGACCGCCTCCATGCCGTCGAGCTCGCGCTGTTCCTTGAAGGAAAGCTTGCGGGCTTTGGTGGCGGACTTGGCCGGCTCGCGGGAGGGCGCGGCGGATTTGGCAGAGGCGGAAGCAGCCGCGCGATTCTCGGCGGCGGCGGCGCGCTGCTTTTTCTCCACGTAATAATCGTAATCACCGACGCTGTGTTCCACGCGGCCCTCCCCCTCGAAGGCCATGATGGACGTGCAGACGCGGTTCAGAAAATAACGGTCATGGCTGACGACCAGCACCACACCCGGAAACGCCAGCAGCGCCTCTTCCAGCACGCGCAGCGTCGGCAGATCGAGGTCGTTGGTCGGCTCATCGAGGATGAGGAAGTTGCCGCCGTTCTTCAAAATGCGCGCGAGCAGCAGCCGGCTGCGCTCGCCGCCACTGAGATATTTCACCTGCGTGTTGATGCGGTCGTCGGTGAAAAGAAACCGCTTGAGATAGGAGCGCAGGGAGATTTTCCCCTCGCCGAAGACGACGAACTCCGTGCCGTCGCTGACTTCATCGAGGACGGTGCGGTCTTCGCGAAGCTGCAGGCGGCTTTGATCGACGTAGTTGAACTTGGTGAGCTGGCCGGTCTTGACGGTGCCTTCGGTGGGCGGCATCTGGCCGAGAATGATTTTCAGCAGCGTGGTTTTGCCGAGGCCGTTGCGACCCGTGATGCCGATGCGCTGGCCGCCCGCAAAGGTGAAATCAATTTTCGAGAAGAGCCGTCGCCCGCCGAGTTCCATGCCGACGCCGACTAGTTCGACGACGCGGTTGCCGAGCTGCGGCGGCGGGGGGATGATGAGTTCCACGTCACTCTCGATCTCCGGCCCGGCCTGTCCGGCGACCTCATAATAACTTTCGAGACGGCTTTTGGACTTGGTGCGGCGCGCGCTGGGGCCGCGACGAACCCATTCGAGTTCGCGCTTCAAAAACATCTGCCGCTTGTGTTCCACATTTTCCTCGGCGGCCTGGCGCTCGGTCTTGGCGAGCAGGTAGTCGGTGTAATTGCCGGTGTAGGAAAAAAACTTGCCGGCGGCCAGCTCCACGATGGTGTTGGTGATGCGGTCGAGAAAGTAGCGGTCGTGCGTGACGAGCAGAAACGCGCCAGGGTAGCTGTCGAGAAATTCGCCGACCCACTCGATGGATTCGGTGTCGAGATGGTTGGTCGGTTCGTCGAGAATAAGCAGGTCGGGGTGCGAAATGATCGCGCGGCAGAGCGCCACGCGACGTTGCTCGCCGCCGGACAAAGTGCGGATGTCGCGGTCGCCGGCGGGGCAGTTCAGATGGGCCATCGCGATGTGGATGCGATGGTCGAGGCTCCAGCCGTCGAGCGCGGTGATGCGTTCTTCGAGCTGCGCGTGCTTCTTGGATTCGGCGGGGAGCGATTCAAACTCGTGGATCAGATCGAGGACGTGCTGCGCGCCAGTACGGATGTTTTGTTCGACGGTGCGCTGGAGATCGAGTTTGAACTCCTGCGGCAGGTAGCCGACGACGAGGTCGCGCCGGCGGGTGATGAGGCCGGCATCGGCCTCCTGTTCGCCCGCGATGATTTTTAGGAAGGTGGACTTGCCGGTGCCGTTGCGCCCGACCATGCCGATGCGGTCGCGTTCGCCGATGGCCAGGGAGGCGCGGTTAAGCACGATCTGTTCGTTGTAGCGCACCTCGAGATCGGCGGCGGTGAGAATGGCGGAAGAGCGGTCGGAGGACATCAGTGGTGGCGCGGTGAAAGTTCAGTCATGCGCGGGAAGAGTAGGGGGCGGGACGGGGAGTTGCACGGAGTTTGTGCGGGGGATGGGAAAGTGCTCAGTGGTCAGAAGGCGGAGGCGGGCGGCGCGCCAGTCGACGGGAGTGTTGATGTTGAAAAGTTCGTCGGGGCCGCCGGGCGGCAGGATGATTTTCGCGCGGAGTTTTTTGGCGAGTGACTGGATGGAAAATTTCTGCGCCGCCAACTGACTTTCCACCACGGGCAGGGTCGCGCGCCGGAGCAGGAAGGGGAATCCGGCCCGGTCGGTTCCGCCGGTGAAGACGGCGCGGCTCCGGGGCGCACGGCGGAGCAGCTTTTGCAGCAGTTCGGCGGAGACGAAGGGCATGTCGCAGGCGAGGAAAAGAACCGCGTCGGCGCGGCTGGTTTTGAGTGCGGTGTAGATGCCGCCGAGCGGGCCGCAGCGCGCCACGAGGTCGCGCCGGATCAGGCGGACGGGCCGGCCGGTCGCGCGCGCGGCGGCGCGGACGTGGCCGAGGAGGGTGCGGCGGCCGAGCCGCAGCCGGGCCTTGTCGCGGCCCATCCGGGTGCTGAGGCCGCCGGCGAGCAGGCAGATTTCGCAGGTGAACGGCGAGGGCGCGGGCGCGGGCGGCTTCATGGGCGGATGATGCTGTCCCACTGGCGGCGGAGGTTGGCGAGGTGTTCGCGACATTCGGCTTCGTCCAAAAATCCGGCGATCACCATGTTGCTCCCGGAGAGTTCCCACTTGTCCGTGTTGCGATGCTGGAAGATCCGGCGGCCCTCGAAGTCATGCTGGCACATGACGCAGTCGAGCGGATGAATGGGATGGGCGGGCATGGCGTAAGGCTGGCCGAGCTTCCGCCAGGCGATGTGAAAGGTTTCCTTGTCACCGTGGACGTGGTGGTAAAAGAAATCGGAGTATTGGTTGTACCACATGCAGAGCGAGAGTGGCCGCCAGCACTTTTTCTTGTCCACCACGATCTGCCCGCTCTCGAACTCCGGCTCGTCGCGACACGGGACGCCGGCGACTTCCCAGATGCTGCGGTCCGGCGTGAGTCGTTCGAAATCGGGCCAGAAGATCGCGCCGGTTTCCTGATATTGCGGCGTCTCGAAAAGAAATTCCGGGTTCACCACCGGCAGGCGCTGAATGGCGACTCAGGCGCAGGTGAAGTAACGCCCTCCGCCGCCGCAGATCACGATGCCTCGGTCGCGAAAATGTTCCGGACGCGGCGGGATTTTTTGGATGGCCTGAGCCCGGGCCGGACGGATGGTGAGGAGGTTGGGTGCGGCTTCGTAGGCCGGGTTCCGCCGGCTCCGGGCCACGCGCCGGATGACTTCGGCGGTTGTGATCATGTCTATGCAGCGCGGCAGGGAACCGGTGACCTGGAGGCACAAATTATCCGGCGTGTCCTGCGCGGTGCCGCCGCCCAGCGCACCGGCACGGCGGCGGCGCGAGGGCCGGATGCGGCTGATCTCCCGTTCGCGGCGGCGCAGTTAGTCGGCAATTTTCCAGTGGGTCAACTGCATCAGCCAGTTCTTGAAGCTGCCGATCGCCGGGTTGTAGTTGAAGCTGGGCATTTTTTTTAGAGACGGCGATGATGGTCTCTGGCACGATCTCCTGGGCCTCGGTTTCCGAGAGGCCGGCCTTGATGGCCGCGCCATAGATGCGCCGCCAGTAGGTGTTGAAAAATTCCTACTAACTGTCCTCATCCCGTCAGCCCTTCAAGCGGCCCAGCAGGCTCTAGCGCGTGGGCGCGTTATGATCCGGTGTGTGGTCCATGTCTGGTCATCCGGCCCAGGCCGGTTTCTGAAAAGCTTCGCCCATGATTGCCCTGTTACTGCTGGTCGGTGGCGACGACCCGCACAATTTCCTCGATCGTGGTGTGGCCGGCCAGCACCCGGGCCAGTGCGTTCTGCCACATCGTCTGCATGCCCTGGTCAATGGCCACCTGCTGGAGCGCGCGCGTCGGGAGCTTCTGCAGCACCGCGTCGCGGAAGACTTCATCGGCGATGAGCAGTTCGGTGACGGCGTAACGGCCGATGAAGCCGGTGTGCAGGCATTGCTCGCAGCCCGCGCCGCGCCGCAAGTTCGCCTTGGCCCGCGCCTCCTCTGGGATCAATTTCATCATACTCCCCTCCGGTTGGTAGGGCTGCGCGCAGTAGGTGCAGTTCTTCCGGATCAGCCGGATGCCGAGCACGCCAATGATGCTCGAGGCCAGCAGAAACGGCTCGATCTCCATGTTGATCAGCCGCGCGAAGACCCCCGCCGCGATCCCGCTGTGAATCGTGCTGATGACCAGATGCCCCGTCAGCCCGGCCTGCACCGCGATGCCCGCCGTCTCCGGGTCGCGGATTTCGCCGACCATGATGACCTGCGGGTCCTGCCGCATGAGCGAGCGCAGCGCGATGGGGTAGGTGAAGTTTTGCGCGGGGTTGACCTGCGCCTGCGCGATCATCGGCAGGTTGAACTCCACCGGATCCTCGACCGTGCTTAGGCTCATCGCCGGGCCGGCGCGCTGCACGATGTGGTAGAGCGCGGAATAAATCGCCGTCGTCTTGCCCGAACCGGTCGGGCCGGTGAGCAGGAGCAGGCCGCTGGGCCGGGTCAGCAGCTTCGAGAAATTCTTCAGCGTCTCGTCGTCGAAGCCGAGCGCGGCTAGGTCGAAACTGCGGTTGCTCGGATCAAACAGCCGCACCACGATCTTTTCCCCGCGCGTCGTCGGGAAAATCGAGATGCGCAGCTCCACGCCGCCAAGATCCGGGCCGGTCGAGGCATGGCCTTCCTGCGGCAGCCCCGACTGATAGGTGATCAGATTGGCCATCACCTTGAAGCGTCCGGAGATTTTTTCCATCAGCTCCAGTGGTAGATGCACCAACTCCGTCAGCACGCCGCTCAACCGGATGCGCACCGCCAGCGTGCTTTCCCACGGCTCGATGTGGATGTCGCTCGCGCCAGCCTTGATCGAGTCGTAGAGCAGATAATTGACGAGCACGCCGATCTCCACACCGCTTTCGGCGGATTCAGACTGCAGGTAGCGGATGGTTTCGCTCACAAATGGATTGGTTCCTGAAATCTAGTAAAGGCATTGCGCCTTGCCTGTCAGCAAAAATTCCATGGTTTCTTGCGCCAGTCCTTGACCCGGCCCCGTTCTCTCTCTATGGTCCTCTATAACACCAAGAAATAACGGCTAGGGCCATCATTTTCCAAAAACTCTATGCGCGACAAACTTCGCTGCGGTGTCATCGGAGCCGGGGGCATCGGCTTGGACCATCTCAACAGCCTGCTGCACTGCCCGCGCGCCGCCGCTGTGGCCGTCGCCGAAAGCCACCCTCAACGCCTCCGCGAAGCCACCGAGCGTTACCACGTCCCGCGTGGCTACGCCGACTGGCGCGAAATCCTCGACCAACCCGACCTGGACGCCGTCACCATCGCGTTGCCCAACCATCTGCACGCCCCCGTCGCCATCGCCGCCCTCCAGGCACGCAAACACGTCCTACTCGAAAAGCCCATGGCGACCAACGCCCGGGACGCCGCCAAAATCCTGGCCGCCGCGCAGAAAAGCCGGCGCACCGTGATGGTCGCGCAGAATTTTCGTTTCGACGCCCACACCCAAGCCGCCCGCGCGCTCATCCAACGCGGCGATCTCGGCGAGGTTTACCACGCCCGCTGTTTCTGGTTCCGGCAAAATCACATTCCCCGCATCGGCTCCTGGTTCACCCAGAAACAATTCGCCGGCGGCGGTTCCACCTGCGACCTGGGCGTCCATCTGCTCGATGCCTGTCTCCATCTGCTCGACGAGTTCAAGGTCGTCTCCGTCAGCGCGCAGACCCACGCCAAGTTTGGCCCGCGCGGCCGCGGCGACGGCGGCTGGGGCAAAAGCGAGATCGACCTCAACCGCACCTTCGACGTCGAGGATCAAAGCGCCGCGTTCCTCCGCCTGAAGAGCGGGCGCAGCGTGATCCTTGAAACGAGCTGGGCCGGCTTTCATCCCGCCGCCGGGCGCGAATTCGGCATTGACCTGCTCGGCACCGAGGCTGGCCTGAGCCTTTACCCCGCCAAGCTCTATCGCAACGGCCCGAACGGCTACGAAACCACGCACCTGCAACTTCCCAAGCCCGCCGTCACCCAGGACCGCGTGCATCACTTCGTCCACTGCGTGCTCGACGGCAAGAAAACCCTCGTCCCGCCGGAGGAATCGCTGCAAATCCAGCACGCCCTCGACGCCCTCTACGCCTCCGCCGCCTCGGGCCGCGAAGTGCGGCTGAAGTGACGTGAACTTTTTCCAGTGGCGCAGCCGTCCCAGCTGCGTCGGCGGGCGTCTCGCCCGTGAATGTTTTTTCCCCCGCCGGGCGGCGCCATCGGAAGCGGGGCGCATCCTCGTCACTCAAAGCTATGCGCGCGGAAATTTTTTCGCTTCAATCGCCCCGATGCAAAATCCAATCATCGTCGCCCTCGACGTGCCGACCGCCGGACGCGCGCTGGAACTCGCCGCCCAGCTCGCCCCCGTCGTCGGCGCCTTCAAGATCGGCAAGGAACTCTTCGTCAGCGCCGGGCCGGAAATCGTCCGCGCCATCCGCGCCACCGGCGGCGCGGTTTTTCTCGACCTGAAATTTCACGACATCCCGAACACGGTCGCCAAGGCCGTCGCCGCCGCCACGCGGCTCGATGTGCAGATGCTCACTATCCACGCCAGCGGCGGCCTCGCCATGATGCAGGCCGCGGAGGCGGCCGCGCAGGAGACCGCCCTCCACTCCGGGCGCAACGCCCCGCTCGTCCTCGGCGTCACCGTCCTCACCAGCATGGAGAACGGCGACCTCGCGGCCGTCGGCGTGAACCCCAACGTCGGCCACCAGGTGGAGCGCCTCGCCGCCCTCGCCGCGCAGGCGGGCTTGCGCGGGTTGGTCTGTTCGCCGCTGGAAATCGTCGCGCTCCGGCAGACCCTCCCGGCCACGATGCAGCTCGTCACCCCCGGCATCCGCGCGGCGGACGACGCGGGGGGCGATCAGAAGCGGACCTTGAGCGCGCGCGAGGCGCTCGACGCGGGCGCGAACTGGCTGGTCATCGGCCGCCCGATCTGCGCCGCGCCGAATCCGCGCGCAGCGGCGGAAAAGATTCTGGAATCGTTGCGATGAATTTGCACCGGCTGGAAAATGGTTGAGCAGCGCAGGCGGGAAGACGGGAAGATCAGGACGGAGGCGGGCGGGCGGGCGGTCCGCTGCGGCCCGGCGGCGGCCCCGGAGTTTGGGATGAGAGGAGCTAGAGCATTTCCATAAAAAATGTAGCTTTACACTGGTGAGCGATTCTGGCAGGATGAGGGCATGAAAGCCATTCCCGTCCCCGTGCGTGAACGCATCGTCAAACTCTACGACCAAGGCAAAGGCACGGCTGAGATCGCGGCCAGCTTCGGCTACTGCGTCGCCGCCGTGCGCCGCGTGCGCCAGCACTTCAAAGCCC